>NZ_LBFB01000001.1:0-217482 GCF_013363285.1 Marinitoga sp. 1154
TCCATATTGAGGGAATTAAAAGCGTCAGAAGTTATACTAAAAAGTTTGTCATTTAAATTGTCCAAAACAAAAACATTTCTAGAACTTCTGAACATGGTATCACCTCCAATAAGTTTTGGGTACAATATAATAATACTACAAAAGTAAATCAACACCAAGTGTGGGGGTGATGCCCTTTTTCGAAATAGCTTATAATCAATATTCTGTAAATTGAATTTACACACATATTAAATAGTACTAATTGATAGGGGGGAATTTTATGAATTATTATTTAGCTATCGATGAAGGGACAAGCAGTACAAGAACTTTGTTATTTGATGAAAGTTTTAATTTAATTGATTTATCGCAAAAAGAAATAAATATGATTTATCCAAAACCAGGATGGGTTGAACAGGATGCGGAAGAATTATATCATAAAACAGAAGAAACTATGGTTGAAGTGGTTGAAAGGAATAATCTCAGCTGGAATGATATTATTGGAATAGGAATTACAAATCAAAGAGAAACTATTGTTGCATGGGATAAAAATACTGGAAATCCATTAACAAATGCTATAGTATGGCAATGTAGAAGAACTGATGAATTAATTAATAGATATCCAGCCGAATTCTGGAGGGAGGTAAAAAGAAAAACCGGATTGGTAAAAGACCCTTATTTCTCAGGTTCTAAAATCGTATGGATGATAGAAAATGTACCAGCAGTAAAAGAAGCCTATAAAAACGGAAATTTAAAGGTTGGAACTATTGAATCCTGGTTGACATTTAAATTATCTGGAAAACATGTTACTGATCTTTCAAATGCATCAAGAACACAATTATTGAACATACATGCTCTTGATTGGGATGATGAAATTTTAAAGACATTTGGACTTTCAAAAGATATTTTACCTGAAGTTGTTGGTACTGCCATTGATAAAGGTTTTGAAACAAAATTTGGACCAAAGATTTATGGAATGATTGGTGATCAACAATCTGCGTTATTTGGTCAAAGAGCATTTGAAATAGGAGATGCAAAGTGTACTTATGGTACAGGTGCTTTTGTTTTGATGAATTCTGGAGCCATGCCACCAAAACCCCATCCCGGATTACTAACCTCAATTGGATGGAAAATAGACGATGAAATTATATATTCACTTGAAGGTAGTATTTTTACCGTTGGTGCGTTTTTTAAATGGTTAAAAGATATAGAAATGATTAAAGAGTATACAGATTTAGAAAAATATTCGAGGAATATTGAAAATGGAGGAGTTTACATTGTTCCAGCTTTAAGCGGACTTGGAACACCTTATTGGGATTCGGATGCAAGGGGTTTGATTATAGGATTAACAAGGGCAACAAAAAAAGAAAATATTATTAGAGCTGCTTTAGAATCTGTTGCCTTTAGTGTAAGAGATGTTATAGATTCCATGCAAGAAGCAGTTTGGACAAAGATAAGAAAAATGAATGTTGATGGTGGTGCTACAAAAAATAAACTTTTAATGGAAATACAAAGCGACTTATTAAACGCAGAAATTTTTGTTCCTGAATTTCAAGAAATTACAGCTTTAGGGGCAGCATTTATGACTGCAATTGGTTCAAAAAATCTTTCTATTAATGAAATAAAAAATTTGCAATTTTCAGGTATAAAGATAATGCCAAAAGACAATGAAAAATTAGAAAAGGACTATTATATCTGGAGGGAGGCAGTATTAAGATCAAAAGGCTGGATAAAATCAACGAACATAAGTTATTAGAAATTGCCAAAATAATATCAAAACATTCATTTCCAGGAATGAAAATATTATTATATGGTGATTTAGGAACAGGGAAAACTACTTTTACAAAAGGATTTATAAAAAATTTGTTAAAGGATGAAAATTTAACTGTTACTTCTCCAACATTTGCTCTAGTCAGGGTTTATGATAATTCTGTTAGAATTTATCATGCTGATTTATACAGACTATCAGATCCTGAAGAAATCCCATATGTTGGATTGTTTGAAGATAATGATGGAATATATTTAATTGAATGGCCAGAACGGCTTGAATATTATTTGCCTGAGGAATATCTTGAAATACATTTGTTTTATAACAGTGATAATATGGAATATAGAGATATTGATATAATACCAGTTGGAGAAAGATATATAGATATATTCGAAAAATTAAAGGAGGAATTAGGATGAAGATAGGAATTTTAGGTTTACCTTTAACAGGAAAGACTACAATTTTTTCGTTATTGACTAATAAGCCATATGATGGTAGTTATAAGAAAGATGCGGAAGAAAGAGTGGCAAATGTTAGAGATGAAAGAATTGAAAAGTTAGCTGAAATGTATAATCCTAAAAAAACTGTATATGCTACATTAAATTTTATTGATATTCCAAGTTATAATCCTGCAGCCGATAGAAAAGAAAAGAATAGGATTTTACAGATGATTCAAACTGTTGATGCAATAATTCTTGTTGTTAGGGCATTTAAAAATGATTCAGTACCATTTCCAGAAGGTGCAGAAAGCCCTATAGATCAGCTTGATACTTTAAAAACTGAAATGATTATTAGAGATTTAGAAGTTGTTGAAAACAGATTATCAAGACTCATTGAACAAAACAGAAAAAAGAAACCAACAAAAGAGGAAGAAAGACAAATGAAAATTTTAGAAGAAATAAAACCGATATTAGAAGATGGAAAATTTGCTTCTAAAATTGAATTAAGTGATGAAGATAAAAAACTAATAAGTTCTTTAGCTTTATTTACATTAAAACCAATAATAGTTGTGGTAAATGTTGATGAAGACCAATTAATGGAAGAAGAATATCCAGAAAAAGAAGAATTGGTAAACGCATGTAAAGATGAAAATTTTGCATATATTGAGATTTGTGGTAAGACTGAAGCCGATTTAGTAGAACTTGATGATGATGAAAGAGAAGAATTTATGAAAGAACTCGGAATTGAAAGACCTGGAATCGATAGACTATCAAAAACAGTTTATGATCATTTAGGCTTAATAACTTTCTTTACTGTTGGGGAAGATGAAGTAAGAGCATGGACTATAAACCAAGGAACTACTATGAAAAAAGCTGCAGGAAAAATCCATACTGATTTAGAAAAAGGATTTGTTAAAGCGGAAGTTATGCATTATGAAGATTTAATTAATTTAGGCAGTGAAGATGAGGTTAAAAAGGCTGGATTATGGAGATTAGCCGGTAAAGAAGAAATAGTAAAAGATGGAGAAATCTTAACAATTAGAGCGAACGCTTAAAAAATGGAGGTTAAAATGAAAAAGCCGTTGTATGAAGTAAATGATTTTGAATATTATTTACCCGAAGAATATATTGCACAAAAACCAGCTAACCCCAGAGATTCATCCAGATTAATGGTTTTAAACAGAAAAAAACAAAGTATCGAACATAAAATTTTTAGAGATATTATTGATTACTTAAAACCAGGTGATTTAATGGTTATAAATAATACAAAAGTTATTCCGGCAAGATTATATGGTCAGAAAATAACAGGTGCAAAAGTAGAAGTTTTGCTATTGGAAAAAACACATGAAGACAATACTTGGAAAGCTCTAGTAAGACCTGGGTCAAAGCTAAAAAAGGGTGCAGAAATAAGGTTTTCTGACGATTTATATGCGAAAATCATTGAACATAATTCTGATGGTTCAAGGATAATTAATTTTATTTCAGATAAAGATGTATGGGAAGAAATTGAAAAAATTGGAAATATGCCATTACCGCCATATATAAAAAACCAGGATGTTCCAAAAGACAGATATCAAACGGAATATGCTAAAATACAAGGTGCAGTTGCCGCACCAACTGCGGGGCTTCATTTTACAAAAGAGTTATTGGAAAAGATTAAAAATAAGGGAATAGAGTTTGCAGAAGTTACATTACATGTAGGGCTTGGAACTTTCAGACCAGTAAAAGTTGAAAGAATTGAAGAACATGAAATGCATGAAGAATATTATGAAGTTCCTGAAAATACCGTAAAAAAAATTGAAGAGTATAAAAAAAATAATGGAAGAATTATAAGTGTAGGGACAACTGTTGTCAGAACTCTTGAAACAATTGCGTTATTACCTGAACAAAAAGCATATATGGGAACTACAGATATTTTTATTTATCCACCATATGAATTTAAGTTAATAGATGCGTTGATAACGAATTTTCATTTACCGAAATCGACGCTTTTAATGCTTGTTTCGTCATTTGGAGGATATGATTTTATTATGAAAGCTTATAAAACAGCAGTTGAAGAAAAATATAGATTTTTTTCATTTGGAGACTCAATGTTTATATATTAGTCTTAATGGTGGTGGTAATTTGAAAAATAAAACTATAGGTATAATTTACATGTGGATTACCATAATATTTTGGGGCATTTCTTTTGTAGCTACAAAAATTATAGTTCATTCTGTTCCACCAATTACAGCTGCGTTTCTAAGGTTTTTTTTATCGAGTTTAATTCTTATTATTTTTATAAGAAAAGATATAAAATATGAAAAAAAAGAATTTTTTTATATGATGCTTGCTGGCTTCTTTGGGGTAACAGCATATTTTTTATTTGAAAATACAGCGTTACAATTTACAACACCATCTAATGGTTCTTTAATAATATCGGCAACTCCCGTAATGTATTTATTATTTTCAGATATTTTAAGAAAATCTTTTTCTCATAAAATACGTTATTTAGGAACTTTTTTGGCTTTTTCAGGAGTTTCAATAATTGTTTTAAATGGACGATTTATATTAAAGTTAAACCCTTTAGGTGATTTATTAATGTTTGGAGCGTCTTTTAGCTGGATTTTTTATACTATTTTTATAGAAAAGCTACATCATCATGATAATTTAATAATAACAAAAGATTTGAATTTTTATGGAATGATATTCTTTTTACCATTTGCTTTTTTTGAATTAAAAAATGCTGGGACATGTCCAAATTTTCAGTTGTGGATACAGCCAAAAATATTAATTGCCTTTATTTATTTAGGTGTTTTTTGTACAGCACTTGGATATATATGGTGGAATAAAGCTATAAGATTAGCAGGTGCAAAAACTACAACAAATGGAATATTTTTTATACCTATAGTTACAGTTATTGCTGATTCGATTATGTTAAAAAATTATCCAAATATATATACGATTATTGGAGCTACATTGGTTTTATTTGGAAATTATATAGCTGAAATCAAAGATTAGATTAAATCAGTTTCTGTTCTAGAAAATATTAAACATATTCAAATTAAACTCTATATTTTTCTTTAAGAAAAATATAGAGTTTTTTTATTTCTAAGTTTTTTCTAAGAAAAGATTAAGGTTATTCTAAGTAATGAAGTATATTATATAAGTGTCGAAAGAATAAAAAAAATAAATTAAATCAGGAGGCGATTTTTATGAAAAAAAGTATTTTAATAGGTTTAATGGCGTTATTGTTGATTGCTGTATCGTTTGCTGGAGGATTTTTCAATAATTCATCAGTAGCAGTTGAGAGCTTACCCGTTGAATCATTAACATCGAATGAAATAAACGGATTATTACAAATGAGAGAAGAAGAAAAACTGGCAAGGGATGTATATTTAACCTTATACGACACATGGGGGTTACAAACATTTTATAATATAGCTCAAGCGGAACAAACTCATATGAATGCTGTAAAGACAATTCTGGATAAATATGAAATAGAAGATCCTATCACAGACTATACAGTTGGAGTTTTCAAAAATGCAGAATTACAAAAATTATATTATGATTTGGTAGAAGAAGGAAAAAAATCTGCAATTGAGGCATTAAAAGTTGGAGCAACTATTGAAGATTTAGATATTTATGATTTAGAAAAATTGCTAAATGAAACAGACAATCAGGATATAACTCTT
The DNA here is from genome assembly GCF_013363285.1 of Marinitoga sp. 1154. Classification (NCBI taxonomy): domain Bacteria; kingdom Thermotogati; phylum Thermotogota; class Thermotogae; order Petrotogales; family Petrotogaceae; genus Marinitoga; species Marinitoga sp. 1154. The sequence continues at coordinate 5,859 of NZ_LBFB01000001.1, forward strand.
GTATATAATAATTTAAAACAAGGATCAGAAAATCATATGAGAGCGTTTGTCGGTACATTAGAAAGATATAATTCAACATATTCAGCACAATATATATCTTCTGAAGAGCTAAATGAAATATTAAATAAGTCAGATATGAATAATTCAAGTATGGAAAATTCAAGTACTCAATATAATTCAGGTAATTCTTCTCACATGGGTAAAGGGTATAGAGGTGGAAGAAAATAATAAATAATTAAAAAAGTTTCGGGAGCTCCCGAAACTTTTTTAATATATATATTTTAATCTATAAAAATTATCTCCGCTTATAACATATAAAGTGTCTTCTTTATTTAATTTATAAGGATTTTCATTTACTTTAATATCAATACCCAGAATTTCACTTATTTTTTTTGCTTGTTCTTCACATCTAATATGACTTTCAAAACCATTTCTAATACCGTGTTTCAATTCTTCTAAAGTTATTTTCTCAACTCTTAAATCTTCTACCGGTTTTAATAATATCAAATCTAAATCAACTCTATCAGCAATATATTTAGCCACATATATCCCTCCCTGAATTTTTTTACACTAATATTATACCATTTTTTTAAGAAAAAGTTAAGGGGTATAAAGGATTTAAAAATTTCAAGTTGATTTTATGCTTTTTATCTAATTAAAAGATTGTTTTTTATTATTTTATTTAAAAAACTACCTTTTGCTAATATTTCTATTTCAAAACCATTTTTCATCTCTTTTTGTTGTTTTATACCGATATCTTTTTTTAATTTTTCAATCTTCCACATTTCGTTGAAGTCAACAAATATTTTGGTTGATTGTATAACTTCGAATGATATTAATTTATTTTCCAGTTTTAATAAAAATTCATAAACACTTTCTTTGGATTTTGAACTAACAAAAATAGCATCTGGATATAATATTTTTATATGTTTAATTTTATCAAAATCTAAAAGATCTATTTTATTAAATACTATTATTTTTGGAATATTTTCTTTTAGTATATCATTTATAATATTATCTACTATTTTTAGTTTATTTTCAAAATTATTTTCACTAATATCAATCAATTCTATAATTGCATCAGAATAATTTATTTCATCCAATGTTGATTTAAACGATTCAATTAACTCCACCGGTAATTTTCTGATAAATCCAACAGTATCAGAAAAAATAGCAGGTAATCCAGAGGGGAATTGAACCTTTCTAGATAAAGTTGAAAGAGTAGAAAACAATTTTTCCGATGTAAAAATATCTTTATCTTCTGATAACGCTTTTAATAATGTTGATTTACCCGCACTTGTATAACCCAATATAGATATTTGTGGAATATATGATTCATTTCTTTTTTTGTTTTTGATTTTTCTAACATTTTCTAGTTCTTTTAATTGCTTTTTTAAATAATTTATTCTATCTCTTATATTCCTTCTTTTGTATTCTAAAAATGTTTCACCAGAACCTCTGGTTCCAGTTCCTATCCCACTAGCACCGCCGCCAATTCTTGACATTTCTTTTCCTAATCCTATTATTTTTGGTAATTCATATTTCAAAGTAGCTAATTCAACTTGTAATTTACTTTCAGCTGTTTTGGCGTTTCTTTTGAAGATTTCCAGAATCACTTCATTTCTATCTAATATCTCAACATCAATTATGCGCTCCTGAATATTTTTTCTTTGGGAAAGTGATATTGAATCATTAAATATTAAAATTTCAGCTTTAAATGCAGAGATTATTTCTGTCAATTCATTTATTTTTCCTTTTCCTATATAAGTTTTTTTATCTATATTCTTTCTTTTTTGTATAACCTCTGTTACTATATTTATGCCAATGTTTTTACATAAAATTTTAAGTTCTTCAATTTGTTTATCAAAATCCAAATCTCCTCTATTAACAGCTACAATGATACCCTGAATTAATTCATTTTTATTTTTTATCATTAAATCATCTCCATATTTGATATATATACAACAGATATTTCTATTAAAAATATTATATCATAAACATTAAATATAAGAAATTATCGTATATTTAAATATACAATTAGATCAATGATTAAATTAAAAAAGGATTGGCAAATTGCCAAGCCTTTTTTAATTTAATATACTGCTATATATCCATCAGCTCTTTTTTCTGTACCAGCAACATAAACATCTTTTTCTTTGATTATTATTTGTCCCCGTCCAAAAGGTCCTGAACTAAGAGAAACCTTTATTTCATGACCCATTCTTTCTAATTTTTCAGCAATATGAGAAGGAAAATCTTTTTCTATTAAAATAGTTTTTTTCTCTAACCATTGCCACCTAGGAGCATCTAAAGCAGCTTGTGGATTTAAGTTTTTATCTATCATATTTAAAATAACCTGCAAATGACCTTGAGGTTGCATATATCCACCCATAACACCAAAAGGTCCTATTGGATTATTATTTTTGGTAATAAATCCTGGGATAATTGTATGATAAGGCTTTTTTAATGGTTCTAAATAATTGACATGATTTTTATTGAGCGAAAAACTATGACCTCTATTTTGAAGAGCAATTCCTGTTTTGGGAACCACTATTCCTGATCCAAACCCCATATAATTACTTTGAATAAATGAAACCATATTTCCCCACTTATCAGCTGTGGCTAAATATACAGTATTTGAAGAAGGAATTTTGCCAGGTGTTGGTTCAAGTGCATAATTTGAAATTAATTTTGATCTTGTTTTAGCATAATTTTCTGAGAGCATTTCTTCAATCTTAACTTCCATTTTTGAAATATCTGTAATATATTCTTTCCCATCAATAAATGCTAGTTTCAACGCTTCAATAGAATTATGAAATAGCTCATATTCATTGTTATATGTGGTATTTTTTAAAATATTTAAAGCCATTAAGGTAATAATCCCCTGAACATTTGGAGGAAGTTCCCAGATATCATATCCCATATAATTTATACTTACTGGCTCAATTAATTCACTTTTAAAATTTTCAAAGTCAGAATAATCAAAATATCCATTATATTTTTTCGAAAATTGAATAATTTTTTCTGTTAAATTACCATTATAAAAATCTTTTGCGTTAGATTCAGATATTTTTTTTAGTGTTTCAGCATGATAAGGTAACCTTATTATTTCGCCTGGATTTGGAGCTTTTTCACCAAAGGTTTCAAACCAATATTTAAAAATCTCGCCTTTTAATTTTTGTTTATAAATTTTATTAGCTCTTTTCCAATAATATGATACAATAGCTGAAACAGGATAACCTTCATTAGCATATTTAATTGCGGGTTCAAAAAGTTTTTTAAAATCCAATTTACCAAAGTTTTTCCAAATCAAATTCCAACCTGATGGAGTTCCGGGTACAGTAACGGCTTCCCAACTATGAGGTTTTATTTCATTAATGCCTCTTTTATGTAATTCTTTTATTGATAGATTTTTAGGAGAATAACCACTTGAATTCATTCCATATAATTTACCATTATACCAAATTATAGCAAAATTATCTGAACCTATACCATTAGAAGTTGGTTCTACTACAGTTAGAGTAGCTGCTGTAGCTATAGCAGCATCTATAGCGTTTCCGCCTTTTCTTAATATGTCTATTCCTGCTTGTGCAGCTAACGGCTCACTTGTTGCAACAACACCATTTTTTGAAAATACACATGTTCTTTTTGAAGAATAAGGATATTCTAGATAATCAAAATTCATATAACTCCCCCTATTTATTTAATGCATTAAAAATATAATATATTCCTATTATAATCAATATTACAAATAAAATTCGTTGAATCCATTTTGAACCCTTTTTTATTGAAAAAGAACTTCCTAAATAACCTCCTGAAATACTTCCTAAAGCCAATACAAAACCAGCTAAATAATTCACCTGATTATTTAATGCAAATACTATAAAGGCAAATAAAGTATATATAAGTACAAGGAAAACTTTAATGGCATTAGTTTTTACAAGATCATATCCTTCTAATAACACCAGGGCAGACATTAGGAAAAAACCTACACCAGCTTGAATAAAACCTCCATATATACCTATTAAAAAGAAAACGATAAAACTTAAAATATTATTTTTCTTAACTTTTCTTTCTTTGGTCCAAATATCTGGTTTCCATACTAAAAATATACTCATAATAATTAAAATAAATCCTACAATACTTTTTAATAAAGCTCTATCTATGTTAACAACAATATTCGCACCTACCAGTGCTCCCAGAGTTGCAGGAATAGACAAAAATATTGCTCTTTTTAGATCTAAAACATCGCTTTTTCTAAACTTTGTTGTAGCTGTTATGTTTTGAAAAATTATACCTATTCTATTTGTTCCATTTGCAATATCAATAGGTAATCCTAATAGATTTAAAACAGGCAATGTGATTAGCGAACCACCACCTGCTATAACATTAATAAATCCACTAAATAATCCTGCTAAATAAACTAGTATATATAACATAAATTTCCCCTCCTAAAAATTCGTTAAGCTAATTACATTAATTATATTAAATTTAACTTGGATTGTCAACAAAAATTTTCAGGAGGGATTAGAAAGAAATTATAATACCTTTATTTCCAGCATATGTTGCCAGAGTAGAACCCATATAATTAACATAAACTTCTTTTGGATTATATTTTTCTTTAATTATGTTTTTAAAATAATTGGCTTCTTCCTCATTATTAACATGTGTAATACCAACAATTTGATTTGAAATATTTATTTTATTTTCATCAATTATTTCTAAAACTTTTGAATGAAATCTTTTTTTTCCTCTAACTCGTTCTAAGAACTCAACTTCTCCTTTATTATTATGTAAAATTAGTTTAAAATTAAGTATTTTAGCAATAGTTCCTTTAAATTTACTAAGTCTTCCACCTTTTACTATGTTTTCCAGAGTATCTAATAAAATAAGAATGTTAATTTTTTCTCTATATTTTTCCAAAGAATTAGTAATGTAATCTATTGAGAAATTATTTTGAGCCATTTCAGCAGCTTTTATTACCTGAATTCCTTCTCCAGATGATGCGCCTAATGTGTCAAAAATTTTTATTTTAGAATTGTTTTTTATCATATTTTTAGCTAAGGTAGCAGCATGTATTGTTCCGCTTAATTTGGAAGAAATTGTTAAACATAAAATCTCATATCCTTTAGAAACATATTTTTCAAAAGCGTTTTTAAATAACTCTGGAGATGGTTGAGAAGTTTTTGGCAATTTTTTACTGGATAACATTTTATTTTGGAATTCATCAGGAGAAATTGTATAACCATCTTGATATAAACAATCATCTATTTCAACATTTAATGGAATAACAGTAATATCATATTTTTTTATATATTGTTCAGGAAGATCAGCAGCACTATCAGTTATTATTTTAATCATAAATAACCCTCCCCTTATGGATACTTTTCAAACATAATTATACCATAATAATAATAGAAAATAAGTAGCATGTAATAAATTTTTATTATACTATATCAAAAATGATTTTTATAAATAAAAGAATTAATACTGCTATTATTAGAGGTTTTATTATTTTTGTCCCTTTACTTAAAGCTAAACCTGATCCCAACCAATGTCCAGCTATTCCAAAAAAAGCAGCAGTAAGACCTATTGAAAATAAAACTTTTCCACCTATTATAAAAGTAATTAATGCACTGATATTGGAAGATAAATTAACAATTTTTGCTGTACCTGATGCTTTTACATGATCCATGGAAAGAAATGAAATATATAGAATTATCAAAAACGTTCCTGTTCCAGGGCCAAAAAAACCATCGTACATTCCAATGATAAATCCAATGAGACTTGATAAAATAGAAATTTTTAAATTGGATAAATTTTTTAAAGAGTTATTTTCTTCTTTAGGTCTTTTAATAAAAATAAAAAAAGCAGCAATTGGAATTAATATAGTTAATATTATTTTTAAAATATTATCAGGAATAAACAAAGCAATTTTCGCACCTATAAATGATCCTATAAAAGAAAAAATAACAGAAAAAATTCCAACTTCAAAAATTATAGCTTTTCCTTTTGCAAATCTTAAAGTACTTACAATTGTTCCAATTGAAGATGAAAGTTTATTAGTAGCTAAAGCATTGTGACTTGGAATTCCGATAAATAAATATGCGGGTAAAGATATTAAACCGCCACCACCTGCTATTGAATCTATAAAGCCAGCAAGAAATATTAAAGGAAATAAAATTGCTTTATCCATTATTGAAAAATCCACAAAATCACTCCAATCACTTATAAATTTAATTAGCATCAGAAACTATTATATTATAACATATAATATAATAAAAATAACGGCTAAACAATGTGTTAGCCGTTATTTTTTAATAAAGGTAAGTATAATAATTTTTTTTCTTATATTTTTTTGCTAAATAAGTACCATATATAAACCCGCCTATATGCGCCCACCAAGCTACGCCTGAACCATAATATGGACCTACTAAAGATAATAATCCATTAAAGACTTGGGTTAAAAACCATAAACCAATGAAAACAAATGCTGGAATGTTTACAAAAAATGGAAACCATAATAATAAAAATAAAGTTTGAATCTTTGCAAAGGGAAATAAAACAAAGTATATACCAATAACGCCAGCTATTGCTCCAGATGCACCTATAGCTACTATAGGAGAATTTATATTAAAAATATAATGAGTAAATGATGCGATATAACCACTGATAATATATACTAATAAAAATTTAAAATGCCCCAATTTATCTTCCACATTATCTCCAAATAGCCATAATGACCACATATTACCAATGATATGCATAAAACTACCGTGTAAAAACATACTTGTGAAAATAGATATTATGTTTAATCCTATATAGCTAATAGATCTATAAACTATGGCATTTGTTAGTTCCTTTGGTATGAAACCATAATATTGGATAAAAGCTTCTCTAATATTAGAAGGTAATATCAACTCAAATAAAAAAATAATTATATTGATAATTATTATACTTATAGTAACTATTGGTTTTTTACTACTAGGATTAATATCTCGTAATGGAAACATTTTCTACCTCCAAATTTTAATTACATCGTACAAATTAAATTGATATCAGAACACTAGATAATTATATACATTTAATTCTCCGTACTTTTCCTTTTAATTAATGCTACTGATTCAAGGTGTTTTGTGTGTGGAAACATATCAACAAAAACAAATTTTTCTATTTCATAAAGTTCTTTTAAATAAATCATATCTCTTGCAAAATTTGAAGGATTGCATGAAACGTATATTACGTTATCAAATTTATTTTCCATAATGAAATTAATAACATTTTTATGTAATCCCGCTCTTGGAGGGTCTACGACAATTGTATCTAATTTATCTTCTATTTGTTTAACTATATCTTTTGCGTCTCCCAAATAAAATTCAACATTTTTTACATTATTGTCTTTTGCATTTTGTTTGGCAGCATCAATTGCTTCTTTAATTATTTCAACACCTATTACTTTTTCTAATTCTTTTGCCATTAATAATGTTATTGTTCCGGCACCACAATATAAATCCAATCCTGTTTTAGCATTGCTATCAAGATATTCTAAAACTTTGTTGTATAAAACTTCAGAACCCAATGTGTTTGTTTGTAAAAAAGAAAAGGGCCCAACCTTAAATTTTATTCCCAAAATCTCTTCTTCAAAATAATCTTTTCCATATAATTTTATTAATTTATCTGCTTTAACAACAGTGGATTTAGCATCAGTAATTGTATGATAAATACTAACAATATTTCCTTCTAATTCTAAATTTAAAATTTCTTTAGCCCAATTTTCAACATATGAATGGAAAGGCTCTGAAGATGTTGAGATATTTAATAAAATTTCATTGGTTTTAAATCCCTTTCTCATAACCAAGTGTCTTAAATATCCAGTATGTTTTCTATAATTTCTAAAGGGGATATCTTTGAAATAATTTTCTGAAAATTCGATAATTTTCCCAAAATCTTCTGGTGCAATTTTACAGGTTTTGGCAGAATATACATCATAAAATTTTCCTTTCCCTCTTAATCCTATTGTTAAAGGTCCATCTTTATATTCATTACCAAAAGAATATTCCATTTTGTTCCTATAATGATAAATATCTGGTGATGATAGAATTCCTTCATAATTTTTAATCATTATATTACTATTGTCAAATATTTTGAGAATATCTTCTGTTTTTTTTGATAATTGTTTTTCATATTCAATATTTAAATAAACACAACCTCCGCATTTTCCAAATACATTGCAAATATCAGACATTAAAAAACCTCCATTTAATTTTGTAGTTCTTTTATTTTGCTTAAAACTTCTTCCGCATGACTTTTTACTTTTACTTTTTCCCATACATAAACGATTTTTCCTTCAGGATCTATTAAAACTGTAGTTCTAATAACTCCATAATACTCTTTTCCAAACATTTTTTTCTTTTGCCATACTCCAATTCTTTCTAATAATTTCTTATTTTCATCTGATCCCAATTTAATCTTTAAATCATGTTTTAAAATAAATTTTTTATGTTTTTCAACATCATCTGGACTTATTCCAATAATCTCAGCATTTAAATTTTTAAATTCATCAATTAAACTAGAAAAATCTTTTGCTTCAGCAGTACATCCGGGCGTATTATCTTTAGGATAAAAATATAATACTATCCATTTTCCTTTTAAATCCTCATTTTTAATAATATTTCCATTTGTTTCAATAATTTCAAAATCTAGAATATCTCCAATTTTATATTTGAAATATTTCATAATTTCACCTCCAATTATAATTTTTCTATTTTTATTTTTGGTAATAATGAAAGGACATCTTGTTTTTTGCATAATTCTGTACCGGGTGTTAAAACAGCCGCATTTCCAGCGGCATTTGCTAATTTAAATGCTTCTAATGTATCCTCTTCATATTTTAGTATATATCCTGCAAGAAACGAATCTCCTGCACCAACAGCACTTTTAACTTCTAAATCTACTGGATATGCATAATATGCTTTATCCCAATTGGCATAGACACTTCCATATTTTCCCATTGAAACCAATATTTCTGTTAAATTATATTTTTCCAGTGTTTTTTTTGCATATTTTGCAATTATATTTTTGTCTCTTTCATCTATTTCTTCTTCTAATAATCTTGATAATTCATGAGTGTTTGGTTTAATACAATATGGTTCAGCTTCCAGCCCTGCTTTTAAATTTTTTCCATCAGAATCAAAAAATACAGTTGCATCCCATTGTTTTAATGAAAAAATCAATCCTGTATAATAATCCGGATCTACTCCTTTTGGTAAACTTCCAGATATTATAATAGTATCTCCATTTCTTACCAATGAATGCAAAATATCAAAAACTTTCTGTAACTTTTCTTTTTTAACTTTTTCACCAGGCATACTCATTCTATACTGTGTCTTTTCTTCTAATATTATATTCATTCTCGTTTCATGGTCTATTCTTATTGAAGAATATATAACCCCTTCTTCATCCAGCATTTCTTCAATTCTTCTACCGTTATGTCCTCCTAACAAAGAAATAGCTACAGAAACTCCCCCTAATTCTTTTATTACTCTCGATACATCAATTCCTTTACCAGCAGGATAATCTACTAATTTTTTAGCCCGAATTGTATCATCCGGTACTAATTCATCAATATAAATATATCTGTCTAATGATGGATTCATAGTTAAAGTAAATATCATGTTTTACCCCTCCAAAGAATTAATATAATCATCAATTTTTTTTATATATCTATTTAGTGTTTTTTCTAATTCTTCAACTGTTTCCTTTTCCTTTAATATATTAGATTTAAAATCTGAAAATAGAATATCAATATCATTGTAAATTAAATCGACTATTCCATATAAATTCGATTCTAAATTGTTTTTAATTATTTCTTCACCTTCATCAAACTTTTTTCCAATCTTTCTTAGTATTTTTTTCTTTTTAAAAGCAGCAAAAAGCGTTCCTGTCATAACTCCTATACCTGTTATAATTCCACCACTTATATCAAATATAGAAATCTGTGTTGATATCATTATTATAATCCCTAATACAGACAATCCAGTTCCGCTAAATACTGTAGTATTAATTGATTTTAATTTTTCTTCTTTTATTAGTTCTAAGAATTTTTCTTCTTTTATATATGAATCGATTTTTTCTATAGTATTTTCTATTAATTTTTTTCTTTGTTCTCCAAAATCATAAAACATATCTTTTAAGTCTATATTTTTTTCTATATTTTTTAATTCTTCTAAATTTCTATTCAACATATTTTTTATATTTTCGATAAATTTTGAAGATCTTTCTGCAGATATTTGTTTGGTAGATTCTAAAAGGTTATTAATAAATATATCTTTTATTTCATCTTCCAGAATTTTTAGATTTTGAGTTTTTGAAAATGCTCTTTTTAATAGATTCCAGAGTGTTATTTCTTCTTCTAATTTCCTTTTTATTTTTTTTGCCGTATTTCTATAATTTTCTAATATTATTTTTATCCATAATTCAACCTCATTCAAAGAATTCTTTTTTGATATTTCTATATTTTTTTCTATTGTGTTTAATATATTTTCCTGATTTGATAAATTATTTTTTCTATCATATATGTCTTCTTTTATAGAATTTATCAATGTTCTTATTTGATTGGCTAAAGAGTCTAATTTTCCAAATTCTCTTTTACTACCTGTTACTGTATTTAATATAAAATTCCTTATTTCTTCAAATCCAGAATCACTAATACCTTCAAATTCCAAATCTGAAGAAGTTATAAATACCGGAACTTCTTTTCCTTTATCTTTGGCGCGTATTTTAGCATTTTCATAATTAATTTTGATTTGTTCATCTTTTGCAATATCTTTCATTGTGAGAACTATTATAATATTTTTATTATATTTTTTTACAATTTTTTCAAAAAAATTCCAGGCACTACCTGCTTCAATGTTATTCGCAGGAAAAACAAATATAATAAGGTCAGCATTTGGTATAAATGATTCGGTAATTTTTTCATGTTCAGTAACCATACTATTTGTTCCTGGAGTATCTACAATTCTAATATTTTTTAATATTTCAAAAGGTCTTCCAATATATTTAGTGTATTTATCTGGTAATTCTTTTTCATATGGTTTGTTAGAATATTCTATAATATTTATTTTATCTGTACATGTTTGGGGAGAAACTTTTGCCAATTCTTTACTTTTAAGCAATGCATTAACAAAGCTGCTTTTTCCTGAGTTTACTTCCCCAACAATCATAAATGTATAAGGTTCATTTAAACGTTTCTTTATTTCTTCAAGAGCATGGTCTTTTTTTATTGTTTTTAAAATGAATTTAAGGTCTTCTATTATATCATTTAAACCTTTTCGTTTTTCAAGCACTTTATTATCTAAGATGTTCAAAATTTCCCCTCCTATTCATATTTCCAATACAGTTCCTGCACCAAATTTAATAATTCTACCTTTAAATTCAACATTCATAACATTAATAGCTTCAATTCCTGTACAATGTGAAGGTAATAAAAATTCCACGCCAGTCTTTTTAATCCTATCCAGGCGAATAAATAATTTTTCTTCATACAATTTATAAAAATGAAATCCACCTATAACAGCATGAAGTTTTTCATCAAAATGTTCTTTTGAAAAGGTTAAAATATTTTCTATTTTTGGATGAGCACACCCTGCAATTACTATTATCCCTTTTTTTGTTTTTAACACAATAGAATGTTCTGGAATATCTGCGTCGAATGTTCCTGTAGAATAAATATTTTCATCTATTTTTGTGATAGTATTACAAATTACAATTTCGGATTTTTCTTTTATTTTTTTTATCAGATTGTCTGGAAATTTAGCAGGAATAAAAACCTTGTCAATTATAGAATTTGATAATATATATTCCAAACCTCCTGTATGGTCATTATGATAATGGCTTAAAAATAAATAGTTTATTTTTTTAAATTTATTTTCTAACCCTAAATGTTTAATATTATGTTCTAAAATTCTGTAATCGTTTCCTGTATCAAAAAGCAGTGTTTTATTGTTATTTTCAATAAATATTGAAAGTCCCCAATCACGTTTTAATAAAGGATGAATTTTAAAATTGTCAACAATACCTGTTATTTTCACATTATCGCCTCCAATAAAATATTCAAAATAATTATAACATATATCATATAAAAAAGAAAACCTCAGTCTTTAGACTGAGGTTTGGAAAATATATTATTCAACAATATTTGATGGACTTAAATTCATATTAAATACATATTCTATAGATCTTCTAAGTAATAAAACAAACCATTCACTATCATTGTTAGGATTTTCCACATAATATTCAAGTGGAGTGGTTGAAGCTATAACTCTACCATTTCCATATCTATATTCAATATATGTTGAATATTGTTCATATGATGTTGATTCTTTAATAAATACTACAGGATTTTCTATATCACTATCTTCTAAATTATCAAATCCTCCGTGACTTGCATAATTTCCATATAAATAACGTTCATTTGGAAATTCATATAATAAAGGATGTGTTTTATTTACAATTTCATTATAATTATCATAATAATCTCTCCAAGTCACACCTCCTGGAAGTGTTCCGGTAAAATCTCCTCCATTCCAGCCATTATCACAGGCAATCCAGAACAATGTTCCACCATTATTGACAAAAGAGTCGAATTTTTCGGAATTTGCTTTATATATATCATAAAAGCTTGTTGACTGATCTCCTTCGATGATAATTGCCCAAGTTGGATCAAATGAATCAATATTATTTATATCATTAGAATTTTTGATTTCATATTGATTTATACCCAAACCTTCTGTAAACCCTATATCAATTAAAATATTAGGAATTGCATCTGGAGAACTCCAAGGCTCTAAATCTCTAAAAATGACAACATGTTCAGCAGCTTTCCTTAATATTAAATCTGGGGCATTAGTAGTTTTTGTATTTTCAATGATTATAGGAGCAGCATCTGACGAATAATTAGAATTCTCAGATGGTTCACGAGCATATACAACATAATTACCAATAGGAATAAAATCGAAATAATAGTTACCTTCTTCATTAGAAAAAGTAAACATTCCTGGTAATGGTTCTCCTTCTGGAGTTCTAATTTCTAACAAAATTCCACTATGAATACTTTTATTGATGAATTTCACATTACCTTTAAGCTTTCCATAATCTTCTAATGGATAAAGAATTAAAGATGAATCAAGAGTAATCTCAGATTCTTCTTTTACTTCAATGAATTGCTTAGTTGGAAAATATCCTTCATGTTCTGCTTTAATGATATAATTTCCCGCAGGTATATTTTCTATTTTAAAATTACCATTAGAATTGGTAATACTTTTTCCAATTTCAGATATAGTATTAATAGGACTAAATCCCTCACCAGAACTTTCTAAACCCTCTATAGAAACTTTTATATTCTCATGATTTTTGCTATTGCTTAACTCCGCAATTCCTCCAATATTACTATTTCCCAATAAAGGGTCTATTTTTTGACACGACGAAATTAAAAATATCGTAAATAATAAAAGAATAATTGTATAAAAATTTTTTCTCATATTCTCCCCCCTTAAAATCTAAAACCTAAATTTGCAAAAATGCCATAAATACCAAAAGTTTGTTGAAAAGATAAATCAAATACAGTATTCATTCCACCTGAAATTACAAAAGGACCTAAATATAATGCAATACCAGCTTTTGTCAAATACATCGTATAAGAATATAGCGAAAATTTGTTGTCATAAAACTGAATAATAGGACTTATTCCACCATATATTTTTAAATATTTTAATGGTATTTGCAACAATATAAATGTTGTTGGTTGTAAATAAGTTATTTCCCCAGTTTCAATTATATCTGTAGGAGAAAATACACCTAGTTCTAAACCAATTATATTTTTATCGGCAAATGTGACTTTTAGTCCGTAAAAAGTTCTTTCATATCCAGATAATTCCATAAAATATGATCCAGATACTTCAAAACCAAATGATACAATGCTAAAAATAATAATAGATATTGATATAAATATTAAATTCTTCATACTTTCACCCCTTTTTTTAATAAGATGTTATAATTATATCATTATTATATTAATATAATGTTTCTGGTTTTATTTAAATAATTTTTAAGATTGTCTAAAAAGTCAAATTCACTCAGACAGCTCGATTGCTTATCCTTAAAATTATTCATTCTCAGCCGTCGCTCAAACAATACATCGTGTATTGTTTCGCTCAAAATTACGTCCATATAATTTTGACGGCTTACATTTACGCTTAGATTTTTTAGGTATAAAAAATCTAAGGGAAAAGGATTTATAATTATATAATAAAAATTATTTTTTCCAATTACCTGCTGTAAGAGAGCAATAGCTCAAAGGTTTTTTTATTAAAATCCAATTTTTTAATCCAATAACCCACCATAGGTGAGCGGTAGCTCAAAAGTTTTTTATAAAATCAAAAATATTTAAATCAATACCCGCAGTAGCGTGTAAGGGCAATCTTCGAGTCTTCATTTCATTTGAAACTTTTTAGACAACCTATAAAACTAAAAAAATCCCCTTTGTATTACAAAGGGGATTTTTTATATAAGTTTTTATATAATTTTAGAATTTAAATTCAGATAGAGCATTATTTAATAAATCAACACTTGTTTGCAAATCAGAAGCTATTTCTGCTAAATTATCAGACATTGCCTGTATTTCATTGCTGGATTCTTTCATGTTTTGAACGTTTTCAAAATATCTATTAAGCGATTCATTTACATTGGCAAAAGCTTCTGCAATTGTTTGAGATGATGCATTTTGTTCTTCTGCTGAAGCAGCTAATGTTTGAGCCCTTTCTGAGAGAATAGATGTTTGTCCTAAAATTTTGTTTAGTTCGTCATTTAATACTGAAGAATTTTTTGTAACTTTTTCAACGGTATCTTTTACTGAAAAAATTTGTTTCGTTGATTTTTCAACATTTGTTTTTATAGACCCTAAAATACTGGAAATTTCATCAGTGGCTTTTCTTGTCTCTTCAGCTAATTTTCGTATTTCATCTGCAACAACAGCAAAACCTTTTCCAGCTTCACCAGCCCTTGCAGCTTCAATTGCTGCATTTAATGCTAATAAATTTGTTTGTTCTGCAATATTTGAAACTTGATCTATAACTTCTGTAATTTTTCCTGCATAATTTTCAAGTTCTTTTATTTCTTCAATGGTTTTTAATGTTTCTTTAGAAGCATTTGTTATAGCTTCTTCTAAAGAAAACATTACATTTTTACCTTCATTTGTTGCTTGTTCTAAAACACCTGCAACATTTGCAAGGTCAATTGCAGCATTTGCGACTTCATCAGTTGAACGAGATATCTCTTTAATAGAATCGGCTGTTCTATCAGTTTCTCTCTCCATTATTTTAGATTCTTCCGCCATCATATCAAAACCAGCTTTGAATTCTTCTATAATTGCGTTTGCTTCCTGAGCACTACCCGAAACATTATCTGAAGAAATTTTAATACCTTCCATACTTCGCTTTATAAAATCAAATGTTGGCCTTAATTTTTCTCCAACAAGATGGTACATTTTTTTTGCTATAATGCCAATTTCATCGTTTGATGTGATATTTGCCGAAACTGTTAAATCACCTTCTGCAATTTTTTCAAGATCTTTTAAAGGGGTAAGCGATTTTTTCAAAGCATAAAATGCATAAATACCTATTAAAAGATTAATAATAAATAAAGTTAATTGAATTTGTTTCATAAAAGAAACCTTTTTTTCCGATTCTTTTTGGAATAAAGTTACTCCTTTATTCATCTCAACAAGCAATGGAATATTATTTTCTAATATATATTTTAAAGAACTTTCATCATCATTTTTTAGAAATTTATCCATATGCGCATAAAATTCATCCCATAATGATTTTATTTTTTCAAGCTGAGCCTTAGCCTCAGGTTGTGCTGGTGGAACGTTTACCATTTTTTCCCATGCGAGATCAAAAGGAGCTTTTCCACCATCTTTTAATGCGTTTAAAGTAGTATCAAAGACCTTTATTGTATTTAA
Organism: Marinitoga sp. 1154; assembly: GCF_013363285.1. Taxonomy (NCBI): domain Bacteria; kingdom Thermotogati; phylum Thermotogota; class Thermotogae; order Petrotogales; family Petrotogaceae; genus Marinitoga; species Marinitoga sp. 1154. Next base: position 21,877 of record NZ_LBFB01000001.1, read on the forward strand.
TAAACTATCTTTTGTTTTTTGATCATTATATATATAATAAGTTAAAGCTTCTTTCGACATCCTTTGAGTTAACATTCTCTGTCTTCCTGCAAGATTTACAACTAAACCATCATCTTTTTGCATTTTAGTGATGGTAAAAGTTGAAATATATGTAATGAGAGATAATAAAACAAACAGAACTATTGGTATACCTAACTTCACATAAAGACTACTTTTTTTCATAAAAATTCCCCCTAACATTATTTTTTAGACAAACTTTTAAATTTTCGTATAACATTATTATAATATATTTTTTACATAAAATCAATATTATTTTTATTGTTATGAAATTTTTTACATTTTAATCTAAAGACACACATATCACACAAGGGCTTTTTTTTGCATATATTTTTAGAATGTTCAACTATTAAACCGTGAAAATTTTTGTATATTATCAAATCTTCAGGTAAATTTTTCTCAAAAAAATTTTTGTATACAATATAATTTTTCTTTATTTCAATACCAAATCTCGAAAACATTCTTATAGTATATGCATCAATTACAAAACTCAATTTGTTTAAAGAATATAGTAAAATGGAATCTGCAGTTTCATTTCCTATACCTTTAACAGAAAGAAGCTCTTTTCTTAATATTTTCACATTTTTTTTACTCAACAATTCAAATGAAAAATTATAAATTTTGAACCATTCTAATAGGTTTTTTAGATATTTTGCCTTAACTTTGTAAAAGCCAGATGGCTTTATTAATTCTTCTAATTTTTCAATATTTAAGTAATATAGTTTTTCTGGTGATAATAAATTTTGTGATTTAATATTTTTTAATGATTTTTCTACATTATTCCAGTTTGTATTTTGTGTTAATAGCGCTCCAATCATAATTTCAAATTTATTCTCTCCTGGCCACCAACCATCTGGTATAATATATATTTCTGATAGTTTATTATATATATTTATTAAATCAATATACATTGTTCGGTGGAACATCTCCTTTTAATGCAGCTATAACATTTTCTGCAACCATTTCAGCCATTTTATTTCGTGTTTCGAATGTTGCACTACCAGTATGAGGCGTTAATACAACATTATCCAAATCTAAAAGTTCTTGTGGAATATGTGGTTCTTCTTCATATACATCTAATCCAGCACCGGCGATTTTTCTTTCTTTTAAGTATTTTATTAAAACTTTTTCATTTATAACAGGACCTCTTGCAGTATTTATAATAATTGCATTGGGCTTCATTAGTGAAAATTCTTTTTCATCAAGTAAATGATGAGTTTCATCGGTTAATGGTGTATGTAATGATATGAAATCAGATTTTTTCATCAATTCTTCTAAAGGAGCAAATTTAACACCTAATTCTTTTTCTTCTAATTCATTTAATTTATTTCTTTTGTAATATAAGATATTCATTTCAAACCCTTTAGCCCTTTTTGCCATTTCTTTTCCAATTCTCCCCATCCCAATTATACCAAGAGTTTTTCCTTTAATATCATAACCCAAAAATAATTTAGGTCTCCAACCTACAAATTCCCCATTTCTAACAAACTTATCACTTTCAACAATTTTTCTTGCAACGGCAAATAATAATGCCCAGGCTAAATCAGCAGTAGCATCACTTAAAACACCTGGTGTGTTTGTTACATAAATTCCAGCTTTTTTAGCAGATTCAACATCAATATTATTATATCCAACAGCATAATTGGAAATAATTTTTAAATTACCATTTTTTCCAGTGCGAATTACTTCTTCATCTATTCTATCGCTTAATAAAGTTATTAAAGCATCATATTCTTTTGCCAGATTAACAATTTCTTCATGAGATAACGTTTCGTTTTTTCTGTTAATCCATACTTCAAATCCTGCGTTAATTAATTTTTTTTCTGCTATTTCAGGAATTTCATAAGTAAAAGCGATTTTTGCCATAAATTCACCTCCAGATTTTTTTTTATTCCTATGTAATTATAACAAAAAAACCGGCCTTTTTTAAAGCCGGTATAATGGTGCCGAGAGTGGGACTTGAACCCACACGAGGTTTCACCCTCAGTGGATTTTGAGTCCACCGCGTCTGCCAATTCCGCCATCTCGGCAAAACCAGAATTATTATACCATTAAAATTTAAATTAGTCAAGAGATTTTTTGAAATTTAATTATTATTCAATATAAATTTTAACAATATCTCCGTCTTCAGAATTAACATCAATTATATTTTCACCTTCAAATTCATCAAAGTTAATATTCTCCAATGCTTCCATAATCTGGTCAATTTGTTCCTTACTCATATTGGCTCCTTGCTGAGCAAGACTTAATGGTATCATTGCTTTTGCCATTTTTATTAATCCCAACGGAATTTTGACATTGACCTTATCTCCGTTTGAAGAGTTAACTTTAATCACTAATTTTCTTTTTTGAGTTGAATTGCTTTTTGTGTTTTTGGTGTCATAAAATGTTTCTATTAGTTCTGCTGCTTCTTCAATTTCTACAGTTCCGTTTTTAACCATGTTTAAAATTCTTATCAATTCTTCTTTCATTATTTTACCCCCTTTAATAATTTTAATTTTTCAATTGCATCTTTTGGACTTATTAATCCTTTTTCTAAATCATCGATAATCTTCTTTTTTTCAAGATTTGTATTATCCTGCTTTATATCTGTATTTATTTCTTCAGTTGAAACATATCCTAAGTCAGATAAGAGCTTATTAAATTTGTTTAAAGTAGTTGGATAAGATATTTTTAATACTTCCGAAACTTTTGATAAGTTTCCTCTATTTAACAAATAAAGCCTCAAAAATTCAACATTTTCACTACTCAAAGAGGCAAATTCATTCATCTCAAAAATACCTTCTAATTTAGAGTTGCATTTTGAACATCGTAAAACTTCTATATGCATTTTTTCTCCACAAATTGGGCAAATTGTAAGTGCTTTATACATATTATCACCTCTTTAACAAACTATTATAATTATCACTTGATTTTAAAAATAATATATTTTACTTTTTTAAGCAACGTATATTTTTATCTTTGTTTTTCCTTCATCTGTTTCTACATCTATAAATTCACCATAAAATTCCGAAAGATAATCAATCGCTTCAATAATCATGTTTATGATTATATTAAAATCAAAATCTATTTTTATTCCTTTTTTTGAAAAATTCGATTTTAAAGCTTCTTTTAAAAATGGTTTTAGAGTATATAATATCGGTTTCATAGAAATTAAGATTCCTAACGGAAAAACCAATTTAACGTTTGTATCAACAGAATTTACATTAATTACAAATTTTGTTCCTATGGGATATTTTATTTTTTCTGCAATTATATGTGCTGCTGTTTCAGGGGCATTTTCTTTTATTAATTTAATAATTGATTTTTCTAAAATTTTTTTCTGCATTTTTTTCCGTTTAAAAGCAGAATAATAAGTATAAAGTATATATGTACCTAAACCAATAAAAAAGAATGCCCAAAAATATTTCGCTCCCAGAAAAATCAATACTACTCCATAAAATAATAAGATAATGGCTCCCACCATACAAATCACCTCCTCATATATGATATTATAAAATATTTTTTATATTTTGTCAAGTATTATTTTATATTTTCTCATATATTATATATATTATTTTATATTTTACTTTTATATTTTATAAAATAGAATATTTATTTTTCGGTTTTTCTTTTTTTATATTTTGTGTTATAATACTTTTTGACTAATCATTGGAGGGCAAATATGAAAAATCTAAACATTTTCTTTACTATACTTATTATTTTAATTATCAACAGTCGTTTTTTTGCATTAAACATACTTACTTCTATAAAACCTTTAGAACTTATTGTTAGAGAAATTTCTCCAGAAGCTAATATAATAAACCTATTCAATTCATCTGAAGATTTTAAAAATGCAACTTTTGATGAAAATATATATAGTAATATGGATTTAATTATACTTTTAAATAATGAAATATCTTTTAAAAATGATTCCAATAAAATTGTTTTATCTGAAGGTGTATTATATTATCCTTATCAAAAAAATCCTTTTTTATGGTCAGACCCATTGTATACAGTTGTTATAGCTTATAAAATAGAGAAAAAGATGGAAAGTTTAGATCCGAAAAATGCTATTAAATATAGAGATAATTTATTACGTTTTACTCAAAAGTTAGTTGAACTGTCTGACTACGTTTCAAAAATCGCAAAAGATTCTAAAATTAAAATTATAGATATGAATAATCTTTTGATCCATTTTTACAACAGATATAACATTAACTATTATTTATACAGCGATGATATTACAATAACCAGACAGGATGTATTAATTTCAAGTATTAAATATAATAACTCCACATTTAATAATCTTAAAAATAAAAAAATTTCAATTGATATTTTTTTATCCGGGTATAATACTATTATAGAATTTTATAAAAATATAATAGATGAGATTTTTGATGATGAATAATTATTATAGATAATTATATTGGACAGTCATTGGCTGTCCATTTTTAATTGGAGGAATGAAAGTGCATGATGTGATAATTATTGGCGGAGGACCGGCAGGATTATTTTGTGCAGCAAATATAAATGATAAAGATGTTCTTATTTTAGAGAAAAATGAAAAAGTTGCAAAAAAATTATTGGTATCCGGCGGAGGAAAATGTAATTTTACCAATATCAATCCTGTTAATGAATTGATATCTCATTATGGAGATAAAAAAAATTTTGTAAAAAAAACTCTGTACAATTATTCAAATGAAGATTTACTTAAAGAGGTCGATTTTGAATATATAATTACGGATGAAGGTAAAGTCTTTCCAAAAACAATGAATTCTCGAACGGTTTTAAACTGGATTTTGAAAAAAATAAAAGATAAAGGTAAAATTGAAGTAAAAACAAATTTGAAAGTAATAAATATCGAAAGAAGAGAAGATAAATTTTATATTAAAACAAATAAAGGGACTTTTTTATCTAAAATTCTGGTTATTTCAACTGGTGGAAAATCTTATCCAGCACTAGGCACAACAGGAGACGGCTTTAATTTTGCAAAACGATTTGGACACAATATAATAACTCCAAAACCCGCATTAACACCTATAATAATAAAGGACTATTTATTTTCTGATTTATCTGGAAGTTCTATGGAAATCATGCTTAAGATAAATAAAAAACTTTTTAAAGGAACACTATTGTTTACACATAAAGGTTTTTCAGGGCCTGTAATTTTAAATTCTTCAAGATATTTGAAAAATGGAAAAAAAATAAAAATATCTTTTGTCGACTTTAAAAACGAAGATCTTTTTAGAATTGACTTTTTAAATGTTTTGGATAATAATAAAAATAAAAGTCTTTATGATATTTTAAGACAAAAATATAATTTGACAAAAAGATTTGTAGCAATTATGTTTAAAACTTTGAAGTTTGATAAAAGTAAAAAATGCAATTCTATAAATAAAAATGAACGAAATAAAATAATAAATTATTTATATAATCATGAATTTTTTATTGAAAAGCTGGGTGGTTTTGATGTTGCGATGGTGACTGCTGGTGGTGTTGATACAAAAGAAATAAATTCAAAAACAATGGAATCAAAACTTATAAGAAATCTTTATTTTATCGGAGAAGTTCTTGATGTCGATGGGGATAGTGGCGGTTATAATATTCAATGGGCTTTATCTTCAGCAAAATCCGCTGCTGATAATATAAACATTTTTTAAATTAGTTCCTTTATTAAAAGCAGCAAGAACTCTTCTTTTTAGAGGTATATCAGATCCATATAGTATTGATAAAACATGGATGATTAGTACTGGAGCAAAAATAGGACCTTTTGGTATTATTGATATGGTTGGTATGGATACTGTATATAATATCGCTTTAAGAAATGGTAAAATTAATAATGATGAAGAGTCACTGAAAATGGCTGAATACTGTAAAAAAAATTATATTGATAAAGGTAAAAAGGGAATTAAAACCGGAGAAGGATTTTATAAGTATCCAAATCCTGCTTATCAAAATCCAGAATTTTTATCTGCTAATAAAGAATAAAGCATGTTTTTTTTGATTTTTTGATAAAATTGTAGTGTGGAAAAATAATAAATAAAATAGCCTGGAATTTTTTCAGGCTATTTTTAAAAGTTTTATAACACTTTTTTCCCTTCTATATAAACACTTTCTGCTTTTGCTTTTATGTCAAACGGGTGATAATTCCAGATTACAATATCTGCGTCTTTTCCTGGTTCTAATGATCCTACTCTATTGTCAATTCTCAATATTTTTGCCGGATTTATTGTAAGCATTTTTAATAAGTCTTCTTCTTTTGCTCCGTATCTCATTCCTAATGCAGCCTGAACATTTGCGTGTTCTAAATGCAATACGGGATGATCACACATTAATCCTGCAAGGATTCCCTTTTCATTTATTATTCTTAACGCTTCAAAAGACATATCCTTTAATTCTAATTTCGTTCTGAACCCAAATAATGGTCCCAATACAAGAGGAATGTTTTTTTCTTTTATGTAATCCACTACTTTATACGCTTCAGTTGCATGTTCTATTACAAGGTCAAATCCAAATTCTTCAGATAATCTTATGGCTGTTAATATGTCATCTGCTCTGTGCGCGTGAATTCTAGCTGGAATTTCTCTTTTTAACACTTTTTCGCCAATCTCCATTTTTAAATCAAATTCGTTAAAATCTTCTTTTTCTTTCTTTTTCATATAATTTTTTACTTTTAAGAAGTATTCTCTTATTACTGCCACACTCCCTAATCTCGTTGCTGGCAATTTGTTTTGGGAACCATATACTCTTTTTGGATTTTCACCCATTGCCATTTTTAAACCTGCTGGTTCTTTTATAACCATTTCGTCTACTATTTTTGATTTAAATTTTAAAATTGCTCCCTGTCCTCCTATTGGATTAGCACTGCCAGGAACAACCATTACTGTAGTAACTCCACCTTCTAATGCTCTTTTTATCGCAGCATCTTCAGGATAAAAAGCATCTATTACTCTAACTTGTGCAGTATTTGGATCTGTCATTTCATTACCATCTTGATAGCTCATACCAACGCCTTCTTCAAATACACCAATGTGAGAATGTGCATCTACAAATCCTGGAAATATATACTTCCCTTCAATATCTATTATTTTATCTGCCTGTGTTTTTATATTTTCACCAAGCTCTTTTATTTTCCCATCTTCAATTAATAAATCACCCTTAAATGGTTTTGATGTAATTGGATAAATATTAGCACTTTTAAAAAGAATTTTCATATGATCCCCTCCTGTTTGAATTTTTATTATTTAAATTATATCATAAAATGATTCGTAAAGCAAATTAAATTTATACAAAATCTTAACATTTTCATCTAAGTTTTTCTAATATTGATTTTGGAATTTCTCTACTTAATTTGTCACATATACATACATATTGTATTTATTTATATTATATGATACAATATATCGTGTTAAATTTGATTTTTGGAGGTGGGGTTTTGTGAATTTGATTTATAATTATATTAATAACAGCGATTGGAAAGTTAGAGAAAATTCAAATATGCAGTACTCTTTACAGGGTTTAAACAATCATATTCATCAGGAAATTACAAAACAATTTTGGTTAAATGAAGTTTATGATAAGCATAATAAGAAGATAAGTGAATACCATAATAATGGATTTATGCATATACATGATCTTGGTGCTTTATCTGCATATTGTGTCGGATGGGATTTAGAAGAATTATTAAGAAAAGGATTTAATGGTGTTTCTGGAAAAGTTGCTTCTGGACCAGCAAGACATTTTAGGACAGCATTAGGGCAAATAGTTAACTTCTTATATACAATGCAAGGTGAGGCGGCTGGTGCTGTAGCATTTTCAAATTTTGATACACTTTTAGCTCCGTTTATAAGATATGATAATTTAAATTATGAACAAGTTAAACAAGCAATACAGGAATTCATATTTAATATGAATGTTCCAACAAGAGTAGGGTTTCAATCACCATTTAGTAATATTACTATGGATTTAACTGTGCCTTCAACACATAAAGATAAACATGTTATTATTGGCGGTAAAGAAAAAGAAGAGACGTATAGTGAATTTCAAAAAGAAATGGATATATTAAATAAAGCGTTTATAGAAGTAATGCTAGAAGGAGATTATGATGGAAGGCCATTTTCATTTCCAATTCCTACATATAATATAACAAAGGATTTTAACTGGGACAGCGAAGTGGCGACAATGATTATGACTATGACAATGAAATACGGAACACCATATTTTGCAAATTATGTAAATTCCGATATGAATCCCGAAGATGCTCGTTCAATGTGTTGCAGGTTAAAATTAGATAACAGACAGGTATTAGAACACATGCAACAGCTCTCATTTGGTTTTGTTAATGAAGATAAAAAAGAGAATGAAAATACAGAAATAAAAAGAAGAGGCGGGTTATTTGGTTCTAATCCATTAACAGGTTCTGTAGGAGTAGTTACTATTAATATGCCGAGATTAATGTATTTGTCAAATGGTAATAAAAATAAATTTTACTCAATGTTAGATGAAGTGATGGATTTAGCAAAAGAGAGTCTGGAAATAAAAAGAATATATGTTGAAGAATGGACAAAACAAGGATTGTATCCATATACAAAGGTTTATTTAGATAGTGTTTATAAACTAACAGGTCAATACTGGGCAAATCATTTTTCGACTATTGGATTTGTTGGAATGCATGAAGGGTTATTGAATTTTGGTATTGAAAATGGCATTGCGAGTACAGAAGGTAAAGAGTTTGCTCAAGAAGTAATGGATTATATGCTTAAAAAATTAAATAAGTTTAATAAGGAAACTGGAAATTTATATAACTTAGAAGCATCGCCAGCTGAAGGGACCACATATAGATTAGCAAGAATAGATAAAAATGAGTTTGGTGAAGATATAAAACAATCTGGTTCAAATGAAAAACCATATTATACAAATTCAGTTCACCCGCCAGTAAATTATTTTGAAGATCCGTTTGATTTATTAGAACATCAAGAAGGATTACAGAACAAATGGACAGGTGGTACAGTAGTTCATATTTTTGTAGGAGAAAAAATTACAGATACAGAAGCTTTAAAAGAATTTATTAAATTTAGTTTTGAAAATTATTCTTTACCATATATGAGCATAACACCGACATTTTCTATTTGTCCTGAACATGGATATATAGCAGGAGAGCATTTTAAATGTCCGCATTGCGGAAAGGATACAGAAGTATATTCAAGGGTTGTAGGATATTACAGACCAGTTCAAAATTGGAATGATGGAAAGCAGCAGGAGTATATAGATAGAATTCAATTTAGAATTAATAGTGAGGTTTTGAGGAGCTGATAATATTATGGTATTAGCTGGAATAAGAACATTTAGTTTTGTTGATTATCCTAAACATATATCGGCAGTAGTATATACTGGCGGTTGCAATTTCAGATGCAAATGGTGTCATAATTGGAAAATAGCATATTCAAATGATTATAATTCAATTTCTGAAGGAAAGATTATTGAAAAATTATCCATGTTAAGAAAGAGATTAAATGCTGTGTGCGTTACTGGTGGAGAGCCAACAATACATAATGATTTGCCAAATTTTATTACTAAAATAAAGGATCTTGGTTATTTAGTAAAATTAGATACTAATGGAACAGATCCTGAAATTGTAGAAGAATTAATAAGTAAAAATCTAATTGATTATGTTGCCATGGATGTAAAAGCTAAATTAGAGAATTATTGTAAATTGATAAACGTTCAAGAAAATTATTGGAATACAATTTCCAGAACGATAAATATACTGAGAAGCTCAAATATAGATTATGAATTTAGAATGACATATGTTCCAAATCTTTCAACAGAAGAAGATATAGAATTTTTTGAAGAGCTCTTAAAAGAAGATGAAAAGGGATATGTAACAATAGCAAATTCAACAGAGATTTTTAAAATTAAAAACAATAAGAAAATCGAATTAAAAAAATCAATTTTAAGATAAGGTCCGCTATGCGGACTTTTTTTATTTTTTATGGTAAAATATAATAAATCATATTCTGGAGGAATAATATGGAAAAGATTTTTGTGATAGTTAATCCCAATTCAGCAGGTTCTAATACAAAAGAAATATGGCCGGATATCAAAGCATATCTTAAAAAAGCAGAGTTTAGTTTCAAATATGCATTTACTAAAGGTAAAATGCACGCAAAAGATTTAACTATTGAGGCTATAAAAGAAGGGTTTTGCAATATTATTTGTGTCGGTGGAGATGGAACATTCAATGAAATTGTAAATGGTGTTTTTTCCCAGAATTTTAAAAATCCAGAAGACATTGTTGTTGGAATTATTCCATCTGGTACAGGAAATGATTGGGGGAAAACCGTGGGAATACCTGATAACTATATTCAAGCAATTGATGTTTTAAAAAGAAAACGTATTTTTGTGCAGGACGTTGGAAGAGTTGAGTATTATAGAAATGATGAAAAACTGGAAAGATTTTTTGTCAATATTGCAGGTATGTTTTTTGATGCTGAAGTTACAAGAAATGCCAATAAGTCAAAGGAGAAAAATAAAGGAGGTTCATTTTCTTATTTATTAAACCTTCTTACAACATTATTTAAATATAATTCTCAAAGTGCTGAAATAACAATTGATAATTATTCTTTCAAAGAAATGATTTTCACTATGGCTGTTGGTATTTGTAAATATAGTGGTGGTGGAATGAAAATCCTTCCACACGCAATACCAGATGACGGATTTTTTGATATTACACTGGTTAAGGATGTTCCGAAATTATTAGTTATTAAAAATATTAAGAAAATTTTTGATGGAAGCTTTGTAAAATTAAAATGGGTAAAACAATTTAAAGCTAAAAAAGTTGAAATAAAGTCTAAGGAAAAAATTTATTTAGAAGTAGATGGAGAGAGTTTAGGTCATTCGCCATTTAAATTTATAATTTTAAAAAAAGTATTAAATGTTTTTGGAGGTGAATAAAATGGTTCCAACTTTTGTAAATGCATTAGCCGTTATAATAGGAAGTTTATTAGGACTTGCTGCTAAAAAAGGGATACCCGATAGACTAAAAACCATTCTTTTTTATGCTGTGGGGCTAACTACTTTAGGAATTGGCATAAATATGTCAATGTCAGCAAATAATTTTTTAATTGTTTTAGGTTCTATGGCATTAGGTGGGTTAACTGGAGAGTTATTAAATATTGAAGGTTTTTTAAAAAGAATTGGAGATTCAATGCAAGAAGGAGATTTTTCTACCGGATTTGTTATGTCTTCGATTTTGTTTTTGGTTGGTCCTTTAACTATTATTGGATCCATTAATGCTGGATTAACAAATGATGGAACTTTAATTTATACAAAATCATTGTTAGATGGAATTTCTTCCACAGTATTATCATCAATATACGGATTAGGAGTGATGATTTCTGCTGGTTCAGTTCTTGTGATTCAGGGAAGCATAGTTTTATTGGCCTCACAATTATCTTTTTTAACAGATAAAATATATTTAAATGATTTAGTTGCAGTTGGTGGTATAATGGTATTAGGAATAGGATTAAAAATTCTTGAAATAAAAGATACTAAAGTTGGTAATTTTTTACCTGCATTGATTATCGCACCTATTTTGGTTTGGATAGTTTCATTTTTTTAATAGAATGAGAGGTGAAAAAATGAAGTTAATTAAAGATATAGAAAACATTTATGATGAAGCAAAACCGTTGGTCGAAAAAAGATGGGATGAATTTGTTTCTTTAGGAAAAAATGGAAGTGAAGAAGAGTTATTTTCTGAACTCTCTTTTTGTGTTTTAACTGCTAATTGGAGTGCAAAAGGTGGAATAAAAGCACAAAAAGAAATTGGAATAAATGGTTTTACCGAACTAGAAACAGATGAATTGGAATATGCATTGCGAAAAGTTGGACATCGTTTTCCAAAAGCAAGAGCTCAGTATATAATTTCTAATAGATGGATTATTGGAACCATAAGACATTTATTTGTTTTGCCTTATTATCAAATAAGAGAATTTTTGGTGAAAAATATTAAGGGAATTGGCTGGAAAGAATCCAGTCATTTTTTAAGAAATGTTGGTTATGGTGAAGTTGCTATATTAGATAAACATATTCTCCGACTTATGTTAGAAAATGAATTGGTAGATTCTATTCCAAAAGGATGGACAAAAAATAAATATTTAGAATACGAAAAAAGACTAAAGATTTTAGAAGAGCATTTTAATGAACCAATTGGAAAATTGGATTTATATTTATGGTATCTGGTAAAAAAAAGTGTTGATAAATAGGGAAATTATAATCACTTTTTTGTGAAAATATTGATTACTGAATATTTTGTATCTAAAAGAATTATCTTAAATAATTTTTATATTAATTAAAATTTAAGTAGAATCTCTTTTGAGATTCTACTTAGACTTATATATATTTTTTAATATCTTTTATGTCTATATTTCCAATTAAACTTCCTCTATTTTTTCCTCCGCCACCTTTTAATTGTGGGTAATCTTTTCTTATATTGTTTATTAATTCCTTACAATCAATTTTGCCAGAAGAAATTTCCAGACGATTATCTTTTTTTACTATATATAAAACTTCATCCATGGGCAAAAATTTTGGTAAAAAATTTACAAAATCTTCTTTAGTTTCTAAATAAATAAACTTTATATTATTTATTTTTTCTGCTTTTGAAAAAATATCTTTAGCTATTAATTCAGCATATTTTTCATTAATTTTTTCATATTTTGATTTGTATTCTTTCATTTTTTTTAGAGTTTCTTCTACTCTTAGTGGAGTATCTTCAACTTTTGCCGTTAATAAATTCGAGATATTCTTTGTAATTTTTATTTTTTCATCATAATCATTTATAGCTCTAAAACCAGCTAAAAAATATAATCTTGTCAAATTTCCTTTTACCTTTTCTTTCGAAATAATTTTTACTAAACCTATTTCTCCTGTATTTTTAACATGAAAACCTCCACATGGGTTAATGTCAAAATCACCTATTTTAATTAATCTTATATCTCCCTGTACTTTATCACTTAAACCTTTTCTTAAATTATATTTTGAGATTTCATCTTTTGTAGTAAATATTTCTTCAACATTTAAACATTTTTGAATTATTTCATTTGATAAATTTTCAGCTTCTTTTTCAATATTTTCTGGTAAGTTTGGAATTTCTAAATCTATAGTTGTATACTCTTCTGCCATTCTAAAACCGACCGTATCTAAATCCGCTATTTGTTCAAAAGCTGCTGAAAGTATATGTTGTGCTGTGTGTTGCTGAGATATATCTTTTCTTCTTTTTTCATCAATTTCAAAATTATATTCCCCCACTTCAATCTTTTTATCAATTAAATGGTAGTATTTTCCATTTTTAAATTCAACAAATAAAATATTTGCGTTTCCAATTTTTCCTCTATCACCAAGCTGTCCGCCTTTTCCATCAGGGTAAAATGGAGATTCTTCAGAAATTGCATATATTTTCTTTTTTTCTTCAACTATTTCTGTAATCTTTATCATTTAAAAATACCCCCTTATAATATCAATTTTTTTCCATTTTCTCTAAACCATTTTCGGCTTTCAATATAATCATCACAATATTTTTCAACATAATTCCAAAAAGATTTTTGATGATGTTTATATATAATATGTGCTAATTCATGAACTATTATGTAGTCAAATTTTCTTTTTGGCGCCATAATTATTTTATAATTAAAACTCAAATTATTTTTTCCAGAGCAACTACCCCAACGTGTTTTTTGATCTCTTATATATACTTTTCCATAATTTAAACTCATCAATTTAGAATAATATTTTAATCTTTCATTTATTATTTTCTTTGCCTGCTTTTTATACCATTTAATAATCATGTTTCTCTTTAATTCATAATTATCAAAAAAATCTTTTTTTAAAGATATGTATATAAAATTATCTTGAATACCAACACCATAATTACCTTCAAAAATCATTAATTTATAATTTTTTCCCAGAAATAAAAATTCTTCACCTGTTTCATAATTTCTTTTTGTTATTGGGTTTTCTTTAAATTGCATTATTTTTGAAATGATCCAACTTCTTTTATCAAAAACAAATTTTTTCACTTCGAAATCTGATAACCATTTAGGTGCTTTAACTAAAACTTCTCCAGTTTCATCAATTATGATTGAGAGCGTTTTTCTTTTTGATTTAATTATTTTATAATCTATATCAAAATATTCCGTTTTCAATATATATTGATTTTTCATAAGAGCCACCTCTAATATATATTCAGTGAGAATTATAACATATTAATACTTTTTTTACAAACTCTTATTTCTAATGCATTTTATATCCAGAAATTTTACAATGATTTGATAAAATTATAATAAGTATTATATTGATATTTGAGGAGGAAGTAAAATGCTTGAATTAAAAAACATAAGTTTTAAAACTGGCTCGAGAAAGATACTTGAAGACATTTCTTATAAGTTCGAAAAAGGTAAAATTTATGCTGTTTTAGGAAATAATGGAGTTGGCAAATCAACATTAGCGAGAATAATCATGGGATTGGATGGATATATTAGGAAACATGGTGGTTTAATAATTTTTAACGGTGAAGATATCACAAATCTTAATATAACAGAAAGAGCAAAGCGTGGAATAACAATGGCATGGCAAGAACCTGTAAGATATGAAGGATTAGGAGTCAGAGAACATTTAACTTTAGGTAAGAGAATAAACTTAAGTGATTCTGAACTAATTGAAATATTGAATTTAGTAGGATTAAATCCCTTTTATTTACATAGAAAAGTAGATAAAACTCTCTCAGGTGGAGAAAGAAAAAGAATTGAATTGGCTTCATTAATTATTTTAAAACCTAAATTTGCAATTTTTGATGAACCAGATTCTGGTATTGATATGATGTCAAATATTATGATTGAAAGGATATTTAAAATAATAACTGCAAATGGTGGAACTGTTTTGAGTATAACTCATAGAGAAGAAATAGCTGAAATTGCTGATGAAGCTTTCCTTATTTGTTCTGGAAAAATAAAAGCTGAAGGTGATCCTAAAAAAGTTTCTGAAGTTTACAAATCCACATGTGATAACTGCGCTCATATAAATGTTCCAGTTGAATTCACAGAAGACGAGGTGAAATTATGAATATAGAAAAAAACTATGCAAAAGAATTTGAAATGATTGAAAAAGCATATGAGCAAGCTGGTGGTGATATTAGCAATTTATTAAGCAAAGACATAGTATCTATAATTATAAGCGGAGATAGAATACTTGGTAAAAATACAGTTGATGGTATAACTATAAATGTTAAAAGTGCAGAAAATGGAAAAGTTGAATATGAAATGATAATAGAAGATAATTTAAAACTTGATAAACCCATACACATGTGTGTTGGTTTTCTAAAAAAGCAGGGAGAACAATATATAAAATCCACATATAAAATTGGCAAAAATTGCGACATAAAATTTTTATCACATTGTTCATTTCCGTTTGGTAAAATTCATCATAAAATGGAATCAGAAATGTATATTGATGAAAATTCAGTTGTATTTATGGAAGATGAACATTTTCATAATGAAAAAGATGGAATATTCTTAGAAACATATTATTATACGAAAGTTTCAAAAAACTCTGTTTTTGATAGTAGATTTAAATTAACAAAATCAAGAGCAGGTAATTTGAAAATTCACATGACGGTTGATTTAGATGAAGATGCAAAAGCGCTATTAGAATCAAAGGTCTGGGGAAAAAATGATGATAAAATTGAAATAAAAGAAATAGTAAATTTAAATGGTGAAAAATCTTCTGGAATTGCAAAAACGTATGTTTTTGCTCAAGACTCAACAAATGCAGAAGTTATCAATGAAGCTTATGGTAATGCGCCTTATTCAAAAGGACATATTGAATGTACGGAAATTAGCAAAGGTTCAAATGTTCATGTAAGTACCATTCCAATTTTGAGAGTAAATAATGATTTAGCAGAATTAACTCATGAAGCTTCTGTAGGAAGGGTTAATCCACAGCAATTAGAAACATTAATGGCAAAAGGACTAACGGAAGATGAAGCGACAGAACTAATAATTAAAGGTATTCTAAAATAAAAACCCGTATGGGTTTTTATTTTTATATTTTTTTAACATGAAAATAGATAAAAATTATCTTATTTTGTGTTATAATAATTATGACAAAACTACTCGTATTTGGAGGGAGAGATAATGAAAATAATAATAAATGCTATTTTAGATTTTTTAAATATATTTATTTACTTAAATCAAGATTTAAATGAATATTTAAAGAAAGATCCTGCTTCAAAGTATAAATTAGGTGTAATACTTTTTAATACTGCTTTTCATGGATTGATATTTTATAGAATTTATCATTATTTTTATAAATATAAAATATATCCTTTATCTTATTTTTTATATATGATAAGTAAAATTTTATATTCAATGGACATACATCCGGCAGCTAAATTGGAACCAGGAATAGTTATAGATCATGGATTGGGAATTGTAATAGGTTCTACTGCAACTGTTGGCGAAGGGACTCTCATATATCATCAGGTAACTTTAGGAGCAAAACACATAAAAAAAGGAAAAAGACATCCAGATATTGGAAAAAACGTTATTTTGGGTACCGGTGCAAAAATTTTGGGTGATATTGTTGTTGGAAATAATGCTGTTGTAGCTGCAAATTCTGTTGTTTTAGAGAATGTTCCTTCTAATTGCCTTGTTGCAGGTATTCCGGCTAAAGTAAAAACTTTTGAATATAGTCAAAATAATATATATGAAATTAATCACAATTATGATTTTGTTATATGAATATAAAATTGAAATTATTATAATTTTCTGATATAATAAGTATGATATTACGATGTCCAAAAAGTAAAGTCGCTCAAACCTTGATTGTTAATCCTCAAAAATAGCTCATTCTCGCCGGTCGTATCAGACTCACATCCGTGTTCGGCTTCACTCAATTTTGCATCCGTGCAAAATTGACCGGCTTCATTCGCTATTTTTTCGGACAATCTGCGAGTTTTCGCTTGCTTTACTAATTGGACACCCTAAGTATGATATCAGAAAAGTTGGTGGAACAATGTCATATTTAACTTATTTGTCTTATAATTATGAAAAAATCATAAAAGAATTGATAAATCATCTGGAAATTATAGGAACCGCATTGCCTTTTGCAATATTTATTGGGGTCGGATTGGGGTTACTTATTTCAAAACATAAGAAAATTTCTAAAATAGTATTGTATATTGCAGGTATCTTAATGACAATACCTAGTCCTGCGTTATTTGGAATAATGGTTATACTTCTCGCACCTTTTAAGTTAGGCTTAGGAAGACCTCCTGCTATTATTGCTTTAGTAATTTATTCACTTCTTCCAATGATTAGAAATACTTTAGTTGCAATTCATACTTTAGATAAAGGTATTATTGAATCTGCCCGTGGAATGGGTATGACAGAACTACAAATTCTATTTAAAATCAAAATCCCCTTATCCCTTCCAATAATAATGTCTGGCATTAGAAATTCTGTGGTTATGGGTGTAGGTGTTGCTACAATTGGTTATTATATAGCAGCTGGAGGTTTAGGATATTTTATTTTTGCAGGTTTAAGTAGAGGAAGATATGAAATGATAATTACTGGAGTAATGCTATTGGCTATTTTAGGAATTGGATTAAATTATTTACTCCTGAAAATTGAAAATTTACTTACACCAAGAGGGTTGAAACTAGAAATAAAGTAATTTATGGGGGAATAAAATGTCAATAGAATTAATTAATGTTTCTAAAAAATATAGTAATAAGTATGTTGTTAAAGATTTAAGCTTGAAAGTTGAAGATGGTGAAATCACCATTTTAATAGGACCATCAGGTTGTGGAAAAACTACAACATTAAAACTTATTAATAGATTAATTGAAAGAACAACTGGAGATATTTTATTTGACGGAAAATCTATTGATAATATTGATAAAATCCAATTAAGGCGAAGTATTGGTTACGTGATACAAGAAATAGGTTTATTTCCACATTATACAGTTTATGAAAATATTGCTGTAGTTCCTAAATTATTAAATTGGAATAAGGAAAAGATCAACGAAAGAGTCGAAGAATTACTTGAATTGGTAAATTTAGATTATGAGTCTGTAATTAATAAGTATCCATTAGAATTATCAGGTGGTCAAAGACAGAGAGTTGGTGTTGCAAGGGCTTTAGCTGCTAATCCAAAAATACTTTTAATGGATGAACCTTTTGGGGCTATAGATCCTATAAATAGAGAAATTCTTCAAGATGTTTTTTTGAATATTCAAAATAAGTTGAAAAAAACCATTGTTTTTGTCACACATGATATTAGGGAAGCTATTAAATTAGGAGATAAAATAGCCATTCTCAATAATGGTGCTTTAGTTCAATACGATAAAACTATAAATATAATAAAAAAACCGAAAAATGATTTTGTTAAAAATTTACTTGGTTCAAATGCTGAGCTTAATTTTTTAGAATTTGTAAAAGCTTATAAAATGATAGACAATAATTTTAAAACAATAAGAAATATTAATGAAATAGATGATTTAAATAAAGATTGCTATGTTTTATTTAATGATAAATATGAAGGATTTTTAACAAAAAATGACTTGAGAAATAAAAAGAAAAAATTAAGGTGTGAATTCATTGATTATAATTCAAATGTATTGGAAGGGTTAAATATAATGTTTAAAAATAATATCCATTGCCTGCCTGTTTTAAAAGACGGAAAAATAATTGGAGTACTGAATTACGATTCTATTTTTTCGGAGGAATAAAATGTATATATTTTCATATTTAATATATAATCTGGATGTTATTGTACAAAGAACCTTTGAACATATAATTATATTTCTATTATCTTGGCTATTATCAGCTATTATTGGTGTTTATATAGGAATTTTTATAACAAGGCAAAATAGAAAAAAATATACCAATTTAGCTTTAACTATAACAGGAGTAACACAATCAATACCGAGTGTGGCGGTTATAGCTCTTATTTTTTTATTTATGGGAATTGGCAAATTAACAGCTATTACAGCATTATTTTTGTATGGTTTGGTTCCTATAATTTTTAACACTACGTCTGGTTTAATAAGTATTAATCATAAAATTATTGAAGTTGCAAAAGGTATGGGAATGGATGAAAAAGAAACCTTAAAAAAGGTGGAGATACCAATAGCCTTGCCTGCAATCTTTTCAGGATTAAGAAACTCTGCTGTTATAAATATTGCAACTGCTACAGTTGCTTCAGTAATTGGCGGTGGAGGTTTGGGGGTTGTTATTTTTACTGGTCTTTCACATTATAATGCGCCAATGATTTTCGCAGGTGTTTTACCAGTTTCAATTTTAGCCATAGGCGTAGATATAATTTTAGGTTTTTTTGAGAAAAAATTTGTTTCTAAAGGATTAATAAATGAATTTTAAGGGGGAATTGTTATGAAAAAAATTTTTATCGTATTGTTAATTTTAGTTTTAAGCTTTAATTTATTTGCAGCAAAAACAATTGTTGTTGGTTCAAAGATGTTTACTGAAGGCTATTTAATAGCTAATATGGTTTCGTTGCTTTTAAAAAATGCAGGATTTAAAGTAGATGAACAATTTGGGTTAACTTCTTTTCCCTTGAGAGCAGCAATTGAAAATGGGCAAATAGATATTTATTCTGAGTATACCGGTACAGCATGGGCGGCATATTTCAAACATACAGAGAACATTTATGATCCTTATGAATTATTTAAAGCAGTAGGAAAAGAAGATTATGAAAAAAATAAAATTGTTTGGATAAATATGATACCTTTTAATGATACTTATGCGATGGCTGTGAAAAGTAAATTTGCTGAAGAAAATAATATAAGAACATTATCAGATTTATCAAAGTTTGTTAATGCAGGTAATAAAGTTATTTTTGGTGTAAATCCAGAATTTTACGAACGGGCTGATGGCTTTTTTGCAATGGCAAAGTCCTATAATATGAACGTCCCAAAAAAGTATGTAAAAACAATGGAAGCAGGTTTGACTTATGAGGCATTAGCAAATAAAAAAATCGATGTTGCTATGGTTTATTCAACGGACGCAAAATTATTAAAATATAATTTAGTAGTATTAAAGGATGATAAAAACTTTTTCCCATTATATAATCCTGCTATCTTAGTCAGGGAAGAAGTTTTAAATAAATACCCTGAAATAAAAGAAATATTAAAACCTTTAACTTTATACTTAAATGAAAATATAATTATTAGACTCAATTATCTTGTTGATGTAAAAGGCTACGAACCTGAAATAGTTGCAAAAAATTTCTTAAAAGGACTAGGATTGATTAAATAGGAGGATTCTATGGAAGAATTTGTAGAAATTTTAGGAACATTAAATATATTTTTTTTAGGGTTTAATTTATCTTTATTTTTTGTCAGAAGAATATATAAATATTTTATAACTGAAAAACAATCAAAAATAGCAAAATTAATTTTATTTATAATGAAAATATTAAAAAAATATCATAAAATCTCCGGAATATTATTAATTGTTGTTGGAATAACGCATGGCTATTTGGCTTTAAATGGAAATTTATATTTACATACAGGATTGATTTTATGGATAGGTATAATTTTTATGTTTTTAATTTATACATTGGGTAAAATAAATATTTTTAAAAATACATGGATTAAATGGCATAGATATATAGGGATTGCTTTAATTATTTTATTAATTATTCATTTGGTTGATCCATGGCTATTATAGGAGGAGATAAAATGAAAAAGGTATTATTAGTATTGATGGTTATTTTAAGTTTAGTTGTATACGCTGAATATGTGAATATAGTAGATTTAAATTATGATGAATTTGGAGTGAAATATAAAATAATTCCTTATAATAAATTAATAGAAAATAATGGGAAAAATAGCAAAGAGTCTTTTGTTGCAATTAGCGGAATTGTGTATGATGTTACCTATGAAAAACCATGGGAAAAAGGATATCATGAAGGCTATAACGCTGGATCAGAACTAACATTTGAAATTTTAAGACTTTCACCTCATGGTGTGAGTAAATTAAAAAATATTGATTATATTGGAATTTTAGCTTTTACTTATAATGAATTAAAAAAATTCAACGGAAAAAATGGGAATAAAGCATATGTAGCAGTTAATGGAATAGTGTATGATGTATCTCACTCTAAATTGTGGAAAAATGGAGAACATAAAGGAAAACATGAAGCTGGAAATGATTTGACATATGAAATAACAAAGCTGTCGCCACATGGATTAAAGAAATTAGATAATGTTTTTCCAATTGGTATATTAATATATAGTTTTGATGAATTAAAGAGATTCAATGGAAAAGACGGAAATAAGGCATATGTAGCAGTTAATGGAATAGTGTATGATGTATCTCACTCTAAATTGTGGAAAAATGGAGAACATAAAGGAAAACATGAAGCTGGAAATGATTTGACATATGAAATAACAAAGCTGTCGCCACATGGATTAAAGAAATTAGATAATGTATATAAAGTAGGATTTTTATTTTATTGACAAAATAAAATTTTTAATATATAATTAATTTCGTAAGAGGAGGGATTTTTGTGGATACAATCGAATTAGTTGTTAAAGTATTATCAGAATCAAAAGAGCCGTTAAAAGCTGGAGAAATAGCAGAAAAGGCTGGGATTGATAAAAAAGAAGTAGATAAAGCAATAAAAAAATTAAAAAAAGAGGAGAAAATTGAATCTCCGAAAAGATGTTACTATATTATAAAGAAATGAGTGTAGGCTGAAACCTTAAGGTTTCAGTCTATTTTTTTGATAACTTAAATAGAAAGGAGAGAAACATATGAGAATTGCTGTAATTGGTTTTGGTGCTGCAACTGTAGGTTTTTTGAAGGAAGTAGATACAACTAAAAATGAGGTAATAGTTTTTGAAATGAATAAAGATATTTTTTCATCTTCGATCAGCGGTATAAGAGCTGATGGGAAATTGTTCGTTTCTTCAGAAATGGGAGGAGATTTAGAGGAAATACTTTTTGATAAAAAGTTGCAGAAAGAAATAGTGGATTATTATTCTGAGTTGTCTGAGACAGAACCAGAAGTTGGATCAAGAGAGAATATTGAAGAATTACAAAAAAGATTTTTTATTAATGGTTTTAAGTTAGTTGAGTCGGAATTTTTCCATATTGGTACAGATAAATTAAAAACATTTCTTAAAAATGCACATAATGAATTTATAAAAAAAGGGGTTAATTTTAAATTTAATTCTTTTGTGAAAAATATTGATGTACAAGAGAAAATATTAATTGAATATATAGATAGAGAAACTAGAGCTGATCTAAAAGATTATTTTGATAAGGTTTATGTTGCAGTAGGGCGCAGTGGTTTTAAATTAATTGACACTTTAACGAAAAAATATCCCGACATAATATTATCTAACACGAAAGTGGATTTAGGTGTAAGATTTGAATTACCAAATATTGTAGTTAAAGAATTAAATGAAGCTTTATATGAGTTTAAAGTTAAATTTAAGTCATCTAATGGGCAATTAGTAAGAACATTTTGTAATAATCCGTCTGGGTATGTTGTGACAGAAAAATATGCAGATTTTATAACTGTGAATGGACATGCAATACATGATCAAAAATCTACAAATACTAATTTTGCAATTTTGGTAACGCACTCTTTTACTAAACCATTTAACGACCCAAATGGTTATGGATCATATATTGCTAAGCTTTCTAATATTTTAGCTGGAGGTAATAAAGTTATACTTCAAACATATGGAGATTTTAAAAAAGGAAAAAGAACCAAAAAATTATGGAAAGTTTTTCCAACATTAAGTAATAATGAATATGTTTTAGGCGATTTGAACTTAGTATTTCCAAGTAAAACATCGATATCTTTAATAGAATTTATAGATAATTTAAATCAAATTATACCGGGTATTGCTGATGAAGAAAATCTTTTATATGGTGTTGAAGTAAAATTTTATGGTAAAAAATTAAATAACAATTTATTTGAAAATCTTAAATTTATAGGAGATTGTTCAGGTCATACGAGAAGTATTGTGCATGCAACGGCTCATGGAATTATAGAGGCAAGAAAAATCAAATAAAACTAATTTTTTAATTTTGTTTTGAAACTATCGTAAAGTTAATACTTTATACTTATTATGATATAAAAAAAAATTTATAAACGATGGAGAGTAATATTATGGACGATTGCGTATTGATCGCTGAAATATTTAAGGCATTATCACACCCTACACGATTAAGAATATTAAAATTATTAAATGAAAAAAAATGTAATGTTATTGATATTTCTGAAGAATTATCACTAACTCAGTCAAGTGTTTCTCAACACCTTAAAATTTTAGAAAATTCTGGAATCATAAAAAAGGAAAAAGAAGGAAATGTTGTTTTTTGCGAAATTAAATATAAAAGTATATTTAAACTATTTGATGATGCTAAAAAAATTATTCATAATGAATTACAGGAAGCTCATAAGACAATAAAAAACTCTTAATCCACATCATCAGATGTGGATTTTTTATTCTTTATTTTTTTTTTAAATGTTTTACTGTATATTTAACTACAATACCTATAACAAAATGATCTATTGAAATTTTAAAATATAAAATATCTATAAACTGTTTGAAAGTAAAATTCATAAAATATGCATAAATATATATTACAACTATATATAAAAGGATTGAGGTTAAAAAATATATATATTTTCTTTTTTCTCTTTCTTTAAAGATACATATTTCTCTAATTATTGCAATTATTATAATCATTATACAAGTAAAAACAAACCCCATAGAAAAAATTGAGGGATACTTATAACTAAAAATACGTTTAGAAGTTCCAAAAGTAGGTAGAATATACCAAAAATAAAAGCAATCAAAAATAACAAAGTATAAAAAATCCTTTATATTTAGTGGAATTATTTTTTTTATATCAATCACCTCAATAAGTATATAATACTTTTTTAAATTCTATTTTAGTTGAAAAAATTTCGTATCCTGCTATATAAAAATCAATATTATATAATCCTAAAAAATTTTTTGTGTTTTGTTTAAATACCACTGTAATGTTTTTATTTGGATTGGTAAAATCTGGAGATATAACATTATAATATGCATTATATATTATATATTATATTATATCATCTTTCGTTAATACACAAAAAATAGGTAAATATTTATTGCTTTTTAGTATTTTTTTGATTTTTAAATTTACTAAAATTTCATTTTCAACGCCACTATAAAAAACAGATTTATTATTTTTTGATTCATTTGAAAATATGCTAAATTTCATATTTTCATATTTAAAACTACTAGATTTCTTACGATTACATATACCATATCCATTAATTATTTCAAATTTATGTGTATTAAAAGGAATTGGATAGAAAATCTTTTTCCTAATTTCTAACATGTAATAATCATAATCATTATATTTTGATTTTTCTTCTAATGGAATTGAGGATATGACCTTCAAATTTTTATTGAGTATAATTATTGATATTTCTTTATACTTTCTCATAATTAATTAATTTTTCTTGGATGATATAAATCATTGGTGTCTACTATTTTAAAATCGGACGAAAAATACCCATCCAAAAAACCTTTTGCAAAACCTACAGCAGCTCCTGTAACTGCACCACCTATACCTCCGCCAAATTTAACACCAGCATAAGCGCCCAATACAGCATTTTTTACACCGCTGTTAATTCCATTTGCGGTTCTTCTTGCGACTTCTTCATTTTTTCCTGTTACTTCATCGCGCAATTCCATATTATATTGTTTCCAATAATCACTAGAGTCATGAGAAATACCATTGTTAATATACATACTATCCCTCCTATTTTAAAATTTTAGAGAAACAATTTTTAAAGTTATTACATATAGTTATTTAATTTAAAATAATTTTAGCAAAAAAAAAAAAAAAAAAATCAACAAATTAATGTAAATTTTATGTAAAGCAGTATTTAAACTATTTGATGATGCAAAAAAGATTCTTTATGAAGAATTAAACGCTGTACATAATATGATTAAAAATTCCTAATCCACATCGTCAGATGTGGATTTTTATGGTATAATAGTAATATGATTGCAATTGAAAAAAATATTTTAAATATGTCTGAATTAAAAAAACTTAAACATAAATATATAATTTTTGATGAAAATACAGAAATTGATTCTGTAGATATTTTTGTTTCTTCAACTATACAAAACAATCATTATACAATATTGATTACGGATAATTTAAGTAATAAAATATTAAAAGCTGATGATTTTATTTTGAAACCTTTTGATATTGAAGAATTAAATTATAGAATAGAATTAGGATTAAAAAAGGTTAAAAGAATTAAAGAACTGGAGAGATTATCTCTAATTGATTATCTAACAGGTGTATATAATAGAAGAGCAATTACAGATTTATTAAAGAAAGAAATAGAAAGATCAAAAAGAGAAAATAAATTTTTTTCTGTTATTATACTGGATTTTGATAACTTTAAAAGTGTTAATGATAAATATGGTCATGATGCTGGTGACGAGGTATTAAGAAAAACTGTTGAATTAATTAGACAAAAAATCAGATATTATGATTTAATAGGGAGACTTGGTGGAGAAGAATTTTTAATTATTTTATCTAACATTTCAATAGAAAATTCCTTAAAGGTTAGTGAGAGAATACGAAAAGCCATTGAAGAGAATATTGTATATATAAATGGTCATAAAATTAAAATTACGGTAAGTCAGGGAGTGTCAATGTTTAATGGAAATAAAAATATTGATCAATTGATAAAGGAAGCAGATTTAGCTCTTTATGAAGCAAAGGAAAAAGGAAAAAATAAGGTGATATTATATAACAACCCCCGGTAAGTTTCCGGGGGTTGTTGTTATTTCACTAAAGCATTCATGCCTGCTTCTATAGCTTTTAAATTTATATCCAATAAATCTGCTTTTTTTCCTTTTAGTGATTTTTCCAATGCAGCTTTTACAGATTCAAAGGAAACAGCATTAGTTGCTTTTAAATATGCACCTAACATAACCATATTCTGAACTTTTATATTTCCTAATTCATCAGCGATATCATTAGCAGGGATTTTATATATTTGAACATCTTTTCTTTCAGGTTCTCTATCAATAACTGAGGAATTTAACAATAATATACCATTTTCAGGCAATAATTTTTCGAATTTATACATTGAAGGAATATTAAATGCAATAACTTCAGTTGGTTGATCAACTACAGGTGAAGCAATGTATTTTTCAGAAACTACTACTGTACAATTAGCCGTTCCACCCCTCATTTCCGGACCATATGAGGGTAACCATGTTGTATATAAATTTTCATACATTGCAGCTAAAGATAATATTTTTCCAAATAACATTACACCTTGGCCACCAAAACCTGCAGCTATGAATGCATGATGTTTCATTTTTCATCACCCACCTTATCTACATAAACGCCTAATGGAAATTCAGGTACTAAATTTTCTTCTAACCATTTATTTGATTCAACTGGAGGAATTCCCCAGTTTGTTGGACATGTTGATAACACTTCAACCATTCCAAAACCTTTTCCCTGAATTTGAGCTAAAAATGCTTTTTTTATCATCTTTTTCGTTTTTAAAACATCTTGAGGTTTGTTAACTTTTGTTCTTGCTAAATAAGCTACACCTGGCAAATTTGATAAAATTTCAGCCATATGTAAAGGATAACCTTCATTTTCAGCACTTCTTCCGTATGGCGAAGTTGTGGTTTTCATTCCTAATAATGTAGTTGGAGCCATTTGACCACCAGTCATTCCATAAATAGCATTGTTAATAAATATTGTTGTGATTTTTTCTCCTCTGTTTGCTGCATGTAATATTTCAGCTGTACCTATAGCAGCTAAATCACCATCACCTTGATATGTAAAGACAACATTTTCTGGCATAGCTCTTTTCATTCCAGTTGCAACTGCTGGAGCTCTTCCATGAGGTGCAACTGTTCCATCAACATCAAAAAATTCATATGCGAAAACCGAACAACCAACAGGAGCTACCATCAAAGTTTTTTCTCTTATTCCTAATTCATCTATAATTTCAGCAACTAATCTATGAACTATTCCATGATGACAACCTGGACAATATGTGAATTCTTTTCCACTCAATGATTCAGGACCTTTAAACTTTATTTTATAAGACATAATTTTCCTCCTTTCTTATATCAATTCCATTAATTTTGCTAATACTTCATTTGGTGTTGGAACAACCCCTCCGGTTCTACCATAAAATTCAACAGGTTTTTTTCCATTAACTGCTAATTTTACATCTTCAACCATTTGTCCCATACTCATTTCTACTGTGAAGAATAATTTTGCTGAATCCGCCAATTTTGCTAAAGCATCATATGGATAAGGCCATAAGGTTATAGGTCTGAATAATCCAGCTTTTACACCTTTTTCTCTTGCCATATCAACTATTGTTTTTGCTATTCTTCCCATTGTACCATAAGCAACTATTACTATTTCAGCATCTTCTGTTTTATATTCTTCCCACATTTGTTCGTTTTCTATGATTTTCTTATATTTTTCTTGATATCTTAAATTCATTTTTTCTAATACATATTCATTTATATCAAATGATGTAATTTTATGAGGTTCGCGACCCTTTGCTCCCTGCATTGCCCAGGAACTATGATCTGGTAATGTGTTTAAATCTCTGAAATCTGGAAATTCAACAGGTTCCATCATTTGCCCTAACATACCATCAGCAAGTATTAAGGCTGGATTCCTATATTTATCAGCAACATCAAAAGCTTTTGCTGTTAGTTCTACAGCTTCTTGCAAAGATTCTGGTCCATACACAACTAATCTATAATCACCATGACCGCCACCTTTTGTTGCCTGGAAGTAATCACTTTGAGCAGGTTGTATGTCTCCTAAACCAGGCCCTCCTCTAACAACATTAACAAATACAACAGGTAATTCTGCACCTGCAATATATGATACACCTTCTTGCATTAAACTGTAACCAGGTGAAGAAGTTGATGTCATAACTCTATGACCAGTAGCAGCTGCACCATATAACATATTCACTGCAGCAACTTCACTTTCGGCTTGTAAAAATACTCCATCTACCTGCGGCATCCTTCTTGACATATATTCAGTTAATTCACTTTGTGGTGTTATTGGATATCCAAAGTATAATCTACATCCAGCTCTTATGGCAGCTTCACCAATTGCTTCTGTACCTTTAACCATCACTTTTTCAGCCATTCAATATCCCTCCTTAAGCCTTTGCTTTTTCTAATGTTGAAACTGTTATACATACATCGGGACACATCTGATAACAGAATCCACATCCTATACATTTTTCCGGATTTAAAACAGCTGCAGGATGATACCCTTTAGCATTAAATCCTTCAGAGAAACCTAAAGTTCCAGTTGGACATGCATCTATACAAAGACCACATCCTTTACATCTTTCCTGATCAATTTCAACTTTGTTCTTGTATTCCATCGTATCCCTCCTTCTATTTAACTATAATTGATATACTTTATCTAAAAATCTTTTTAATATAAATTTTGTATATTTTGTATTCAATTCTTTTAAATATTCTGGAACAACTGTAAATGCTACAGGTATTCCAGTCTTTTCAGATACTGATTCTAAAAGTTTTTCCCCTTCTAATATTATTTTTTCTGTTGTTTCATTCTGTAAATTAGAGTTTGAAATAAGATAATCTATTTTTCTTCTAGCCTTAGCACTTAGCCTTTCAATATAATATATAATGTCATCAACGTTATTCATAAAAGGTCGTTTTGTATTAACAACAAAATATGTAGCTGTTTTAGTTTGATCAAGAAAATTTTTTAAAGATCCAACTACCGTTGAACCATCTTCATTTCCACCGGCATCAATTATTGTTTGAAATTCAGGATTTACTATATAACCACCAACCTGCGGAGGAATTATAGGTAAATCAGCATGCATAAATTTTCTCGGAGGAGTTATAACCTTTATTCCCATATTTTCTAAAATGTCAATTTCATCTCGTGTTCTGAAATATGGACTTATTACATCAATATCCGCAATTGCAACATTTTCATATTTTTCTTTTAAATATATAGAAGAATTTAAGGCAATTTCTGTTTTTCCAGATCCAAACATTCCAATAATTACGTGACATTTATATTCTGTATTAAGCATATTTTCCCTCCGTTGGAGGATAACTCTTAACTTTTTCTATTCCTTTTAAAGCCCTTAATGCAGCCTCAGCTAAAGCCTTTTCTTCATCTCCACCTGGAACAACATAAATAGGAGCTATGAATTCTGTGTGTTCAGTAAGCCACTTAACCATATTATTTTTATCGTAAGCTAATCCGCCAGTTAAAATAATTCCATCGACTTCAAAATTTAAAGCCGTTGCCATTTTTCCAATCCATTTTGCAATTTGTAAAGCCATAGCTTTATAAATTAATGTTGCGTATTCTTCACCATCTTCTACTCTTTTTTGAACTTCAAGAGCATCATTTGTATCTAAATAAGCTACCAATCCGCCTTTACCTTTTATTCTTTTTTTCATTTTATCTAAAGTAATACTATCTGAATAGGCTAAATCGATTATCTGTGTCATAGGTAATGTTCCAGACCTTTCAGGGGTAAAAGGGCCGTCGCCATCCAGTGCATTATTTACATCAACAACTTTCCCTTTTTTATGGGCACCAATTGAAATTCCACCACCCATGTGAACCACTATTAAATTAATTTCTTCATATTTTTTATTCATTTTTTCAGCTATAAGTCTTGCTACAGCTTTTTGATTCAAAGCGTGAAAAATAGATTTTCTTTCAAAATCAGGATGCCCTGAAAATTTTGCAATTTCATCCATTTCATCAACAACTACTGGATCCGCAATATATGATGGAATATCATATTCTGATGCTAATTCATGAGCTATTAAAGCACCTAAATTGGAAGCGTGTTCTCCGTACTTTCCTTCTCTTAATTCCTCTTTCATTAGTTCATTTACTTTGTACACACCACCAGGAATAGGCCTTAAAAGACCACCTCTACCTATAATAGCTGAAAATGAAGATATTTGATGACCTTCTTTTTCTAAAAACTTTTTTATAACTTCTTTTCTGAATTCATATTGTTCTGCTATATGATTAAAAGGAGACAATTCTTCAGATGTGTGTCGTACAGTTTCTTTGGAAACTAAATTTTCATCTTCATATATTGCTAATTTAGTTGATGTGGAGCCAGGATTTATAACCAATATTTTGTACATATTATTACCTCCTATGCCAAGAGTACAGATAATGCAATTGATAACAATTTTGCATCATCAGAATCTGCTCTTGAAGTCAATACTACAGGTTTTTTCCCACCTAAAATCGTACTCGCAACTCCTGCTTTGGAAAGAAATACCATAGATTTATAAAAAATATTTCCTGCTTCAATATCTGGCATTATTATAATATCTGCGTCTCCTGCAACCACGCTTTTTATACCTTTATGCTCTGCGGCTTCTTTTGATATAGCATTGTCCATTGCAAAAGGACCATCAACAATACAACCTTTAATTTGCCCTCTTCTATTCATCTGAGTTATAATAGCAGCATCTACAGTAGCCGGCATTTTTGTATTTACCTTTTCAAGAGCACCTACAATAGCAACTTTAGGATTTTCTATTTTCAGGGCATTTGCGACCTTTACTGCATTGTTTATAGAATCAACTTTTTGTTCTAATGTTGGTGCGATTACCATACCAGCATCAGTTACAATTAATAATTTATGGTAATTCTCAATATCAAATACGCTAACTAAATTAATTGTTCCTTTTATTCTTAAATCATATTCTTCTTTTAAATAAACAGATAGTAATTCTCCTGTAGTTATATGACCTTTCATTGGTAAATCAATTTTCCCTGATGAAACATCCTCTATTGTTTTTACTATTGCTTCTTTGTTTGTATTGCAATGAATGATTTTCATTTCTGAAATATCTATATCATTATTTTCTGCAATCTCCTTTATTTTCTCTTCATCTCCATATAATACTACATTACATATATTTTCCTTAACAGCTCTACTTACTGCTTTTAATACAACGTCATCTTCTGCAGCAGCAACACCAACCGTTTTTTTATTTTCAAGATTCTGTGCTAATTGTATTATTTTATTGATTCTCATATTATCACCTCACATTTCCCATTCTTTAGCTTTTTCTTCAGACTTTAAAATTCTTAAAGCACCTTCAGCTAAAGCTTCCATTTCAAATGACCCTGGGTATAACATTATTAAAGCTATTTTTGAAACTCTTTGTTTTATCATGTCAATAAAAATCTCATTTCTTGCCATTCCGCCGGTAATAATTATCGCATCAACATCCCCTTTTAAGACTGCTGCCATTCCACCTATTTCTTTTGAAATTTGATATGCCATAGCTTCAACCACTTTTTTAGCATAATCATCATGTTCGGCTTTTTTCATTGCTACTCTCAAATCATTAGTACCTAAATATGCAACCAAACCACCTTTACCAATATATCTTTTTTTCAATTCTCTTTTATCATACTTTTTGGAAAAAGCTATTTTAACTAGATCGCCAACTGGTAATTCTCCAGTTCTTTCTGGACTAAATGGGCCTTCATCATTTGCATTATTAACATCTATCATTTTACCTTTTCTTTGAGCACCTATAGATATACCTCCACCAAGATGTACTATAATAAAATTGCATTCTTCATAATTTTTTTTCAATTCATTTGCTGCTTTGCGAGCTACACTTTTCATATTTAATGCATGAAATAAACTTTTTCTTTCTATTTCTGGTATACCAGATATTCTTGATTCTGGTATGAATTCATCTACTGATACTGGGTCTGTTATAAAAACAGGAATTTCATTATTTGCCAATTCCCACCCAATTACTGCGGCTAAATTTGATGCATGTTCTATTTTTGTTTTATCTTTTAAATAATCAACCATTTCTTCATTAACTTTATATGTACCACTTTCAAGTGGTGGCAAAACACCTCCTCTAGCAGCAATAGCATCAAAATCAGTCATTTTATATCCATACTTTTCTATAAATTCTACGATTTCACTTTTTCTTAATTCTATTTGATCCATTAATCTATTATATTTATCTAATTCTTCAGTAGAATGTGTAACTTCTTCTGAAACAATTATTTTATTTTCTTCAAATACAGCTATTTTTGTTGATGTGGAGCCAGGATTAATTACTAATATTCGATACATTTTTCCACCTCGCATAGAATTATTTTATTTTTAAAGTAATTCCTTTTTTCTTTGCATATTCTTCAATAGTTTCCCTTAATCTTTTTGTTCCTTCTTCAAGTTCTTCAAATGAAGGAAGACAGAAGGAAACTCTCATTGTATTTCTTTCTGGTTCTTCTACATAGAATGTTTCCCCAGGAATATATATTATTTTCTTTTCTTTTGCAATCTCAAACATTTCCATTGTATCAAAACCTTCTGGCAATATTATCCAGGAAAATAATCCACCTTCAGGATGTATCCATTCGACACCTTCGATATTACCCAGATATTTTTCCAATGCTTCCATAAATTTATCCTTCTTTTCTTTATATAATTTTATCGTTGGTTGAATTTCCTCGAATAAATCGTGTTTTTCCATAAATCTTGCAGCTATTCTCTGGGTTAATGTCGATGAACAAAGATCCATTCCCTGTTTTGCAAGGACCATTTTTTTAATTAATTCTTCATTTGCAATTATTACACCAATCCTTAAACCAGGAGATAAAACCTTACTAAAGGTATTTAATAATATTACCCTTTTTCCTTCATTTAATTTAAAAATACTTGGAAGTTTTTCTCCTTCAAATCTTAGTGCGCCATATGGATCATCTTCAATAATTATGAAGTCATATTTTTCTGCTAATTCTATTAATTTCTTTCTTTTTTCTAATGACAAGGTTATTCCTGCAGGATTGTGAAAATTACTTACAGTATATACAAATTTAAATTTATCAATCTTTCCTTCTTTTTC
Organism: Marinitoga sp. 1154; assembly: GCF_013363285.1. Taxonomy (NCBI): domain Bacteria; kingdom Thermotogati; phylum Thermotogota; class Thermotogae; order Petrotogales; family Petrotogaceae; genus Marinitoga; species Marinitoga sp. 1154. The sequence goes on from NZ_LBFB01000001.1 coordinate 54,944, forward strand.
AAGTTTTTTTAACTCACTTTCTAAAATATCTAAATTCATACCATCTTTTTCTAATGGAATACTTATATAATTAGGATTTCTCTGATTAAATGCACTTCCCGCGCCTAAATAAATTGGTTTACTTACTGCACAATAACTATCTTCATCTAAAAATACTGTTCCCAATATAAACAATGCCTGCTGAGAACCTGTTGTAATCATTATATTTTCTTCATTTAAGCAATGTATGTCTTCGTATTTTTTTAATAATCTGATATACTGTTTTATTAATTCAGGATCACCTTCGGTTGAACCATATTGCAACGCAACCTTGTATTCATTCATTATTACATCATTTGCTATTTTAGATAATTTTTCTATTGGAAATGTTTCAGGATCTGGAATACCGCCACCAAATGAAATAATTCCTTTTGCCGTTGCAGTTTTCAACAGTTCTCTAATGATGTTTGATTTAATTCTGTTTACTGTTACAGAATATTTACTTTCAAATTTCATACATTTCACCCCTCCGAATTTAGTTTTTTTCTCATTTTTATTTTACACTTTTAAATATATTTTTACAAAGTTGATTACAGAGGTATATATCGGGTTATATAGAATTATATGTGATTATATGCTGTGTGAAAAATTTTTCACGAAATTTTTTTCAATAATGCTGTTGGCTTTTCATTATAATATATTGTATAATTGGTATAGAAATTTTTATTTAAGAGGAGGAATAAAAATGTGGGAAAACTTAAAAACCGTTGATCCTGAAATTTATGATATTGTTATGAAAGAATTAAAAAGACAGGAGTTCGGATTAGAATTAATAGCTTCAGAAAATTTTGCATCTCAGGCTGTAATGGAAGCAATGGGGAGTGTATTAACAAATAAATATGCAGAAGGTTATCCTAAAAAAAGATATTATGGTGGTTGTGAATTTGTTGACGAAGCTGAATCTTTAGCAAGAAAAAGGGCTAAAGAATTATTTGGGGCAAAATATGCTAATGTTCAACCACATTCAGGTTCTCAGGCAAATATGGGTGTTTATTTAGCGTTAATGGAAACAGGAGAAACATTAATGGGAATGTCGTTAAGTCATGGTGGTCATTTGACACATGGAGCTTCTGTTAACTTTTCTGGTAAAATATTCAATGTAGTACAGTATGGAGTTAACGAAGAAACAGAGGTTATCGATTATGATGAGGTTGAAAAGCTAGCTATTGAACATAATCCGAAAATTATAGTAGCTGGTGGAAGTGCGTATGCGAGGATTATTGATTTTAAGAGATTTAGAGATATTGCAAATAAAGTAGGAGCTTATTTAGTTGTTGATATGTCACATTTTGCAGGTTTAGTTGCTGCTGGTTTATATCCCAATCCTTTGGAATATGCACACGTTGTTACTACTACTACACACAAAACATTAAGAGGTCCTCGTGGAGGTATGATTTTAACTAATGATAAAGAAATATATAAATTAATCAATAAAAGCATATTTCCAGGGATTCAAGGTGGACCTTTAATGCATGTTATTGCTGCAAAAGCTGTAGCTTTCAAAGAAGCTCTATCTCCAGAATTTAAAGAATATCAAGCTCAAGTTGTTAAAAATGCAAAAAAATTAGCAGAAGAAATGGAAAAGTTAGGGTTCAGAATAGTTTCTGGGGGCACAGATTCACACCTTTTCTTAGTTGATTTAACAGAAAAAAATGTAACGGGTAAAGCTGCTGAAAAAGCTTTAGAAGCTTCTGGTATTACTGTTAATAAAAATACTATACCAAAAGAAACAAGATCACCATTTGTTACAAGTGGAATCAGAATAGGAACCCCTGCTGTTACAACAAGAGGAATGAAAGAAAGTGAAATGAAAATTATTGCTCAATTAATCAATGAGGTTATTATAAATATAAAAGACGAAGATGGTAGTCTGGATGATGAATTTAAAGAATCGATTAAATTCAAAGTTAAAGAATTATGTGAAAAATTCCCTTTATATAAAGGAAAAATATTTTAAAATCATAAAAAAGCCCCAAAAGGGGCTTTTTTATGATTCTTTTTTCTTGTTGAAAAAATTAAGTTATCTTTAGATATTATTTTAATAAAAATTTTTAAATATATTCGGAAAGGTTAAGAATAAAAAAAACGGAGCTTATAGCTCCGCAAATTCCTTAGTTTATTTTAAGGAGGATAGGGGTATTATTATAATACCACTATTATGTTAAATAAAAATCCATTAATTATTCAAAAATATGTATTATAAATTAAGAAAAGCAAAACAAAATAGTTATGAAAAATTTTTTAAAAAAATAGAAATTAATGATATAATATAACAAGAATACATTTCAGGAGGTGTTTTTTGGTGAAGCATTTTTCAAAATATTTTATTGTAGTAATTGTTTTAATGGCATTTTTATTTATTCCTAAAATAGGGATATCTGAAGGTTCAAAGGAAACAGGGAAAAACTTAAAGATTGCATTTGTTCAAATGGAAAAGGTTACACAAAATTATTATAAATGGGTTGACCTACAGGAAAAATATAAAAACGATCTTCAATATTATCAGAACAAAATAAACAAATTGCAACAGGATTTTGAAAATCTCAAAAATTCTGGAGCTTCACAGGAAACTTTAGTTCAAAAACAAAAAGAATTACAAACAAGAGTTTCAGAATATCAAAAAGCTATTCAGGACGAATATACCAAAAAAACAAATGAAATTCTGGATGAAATAAAAACAAAAATTATCAGTTATGCCAAAGATAATGGCTATAATCTGGTACTTTATGAACCATCGGTTTTATATGCAGATGAATTAGTAGACATTACGCAACAAATAATCGAAATGTTAAAAAAATAATATGTATAATTTGATATGTAAAAAGATTACAAAAAAATATGGAAGAAAGATTGTATTAAATAATGTCGATTTTGAAGCCAGCACTGGAAAAATAGTTGGGATTTTAGGTCCTAACGGTGCTGGCAAGTCGACATTATTTAAATCAATTTTGGGAATAGTGGTTCCTAAAAGCGGAGATATTTTTCTCGACAATGAAAAGATTACTCATTTGCCAGTTCATGTTAGAGCTAAAAAAGGGATAGCATATCTTCCACAGGAACCTTCTGTTTTTAGAAATTTAACCGTTTGGGATAATATGGAATTAATAGCAACAATGCTAAATATAGAAAACAAACATATGATTATTGAAAATATTTTAATGGAATTTGGTATTTTTGACTTAAAAAATCAAATCGCTGATTCACTTTCTGGTGGAGAAAAAAGAAGATTAGAATTTGCCAGAACGCTTTTAACAAATCCAAAATTTATTTTGCTTGATGAACCATTTGTAGGAATTGATCCAATAACTGTAAAAGATATACAAAAAATTATAAAATCTTTATCTAAAAAAAATCTCGGAGTTATAGTGACAGATCATAATGTTGACGAAATTGCTGAAGTCGTTGATATTTTATATGTTTTGCATAAAGGTAATGTTATAGCTTTTGGAGAACCAGAAACTGTTTTAAATAATAAACTTGTAATAGAAAATTACTTAGGCTGGTGAATTTATGAATATAGGCGTTATAGGTTATTCTGGAGATCCAGAAAAAGAACCAATTAAAGCACTTCAAAACATTATATTTGAATTAGGTAAAATTATATCTAAAAATAATTGGACATTATTTAGCGGTGGCAGAGATGGTGTTATGGAATTAATTTCCAAATCTGTTAAGGAGCATGGAGGAAAAACTGTTGGAATATTACCTTGGGAAATTAATGGAAATGATTATCTTGATATTTCAATAAAAACAGGCCTTGACTTTTCTATGAGGTCTTATGTGTTGGTTAAAAGTGTTGATGTTATTATTAGTATTGGTGGTGAAATTGGAACTGGTATAGAGATTTTAGGAGCATATGCAAATAGAAAACCTGTAATTTTATTAAGTGGTACTGGTGGATGGACTGATAGAATTCAAAAAATTCTTATTGATGGAAAATATCTTGATAATAGAAGATTGTCAGAAGTTTATATTGTTAATGATTTAAACAAACTGGAAGAACTATTAAAAAAATTACAGGAGGAATATTATGATTAGATTGAGATTTGCACCAAGCCCCACCGGGAATTTACATGTTGGTGGTGTTAGAACTGCTTTGTTTAACTGGCTTTTTGCTAGAAAAAATAACGGTAAGTTTGTTTTAAGAATAGAAGATACAGATACTGAAAGATCAAAAAAAGAGTTTGAAGATAATATAATAGAGGCCTTAAAATGGTGTAACTTAAACTGGGATGAAGGTCCGGATATTAATGGAAATTATGGTCCGTATAGGCAGAGTGAAAGATTAGAATTATACAGAAAATATATTAATTTATTAATTGAAAAAAATATGGCATACTATGCTGTTTATAATAATGATAATGAAGAATTTTTTGTTTCAAATACCTATCCGGAAAATTATAAAGAATATAGTATTGTTGTTAAATTTAAAGTTAATAAGAAAGGTTTTACTGAATTCAATGATTTATTGAAAGGGAATATAAAGTTCAGAAATGATTTATTAGATGATTTTATAATTTTGCGTTCTAATGGTATTCCTGTATACAATTTCACTGTTGTAATAGATGATCACTTTATGAATATTACCCATGTTATTAGAGGTGAGGATCATATCTCTAATACTCAAAAACAAATAATGTTATATAAAGCTTTTGGATGGAAAGTACCAGAATTTATGCATATTCCTTTGATTCTTGGTAATGATAAAAAACCTTTAAGCAAAAGACATGGCGGTACTACTGTTGAATACTTCAGAAATGAAGGTATATTAAGTGATGCTTTAATGAATTATCTCGCTTTGTTAGGATGGACTGTAGAAGAAGAAATTTTTAATTTTAAAGATAAAGTTTCATTATTTACTCCACAAAAAATTTCAAATAAAGGTGTAGTATTTGATTATGAAAAGTTAGAATGGATGTGTGGAAAACATTTGCGAATGAAAAAAATTGAAAGTCTATACTTTGAATTTATTGAATGGCTAGATTATCAAAAAGATTTTTCTTTAAAGAATAAAATCGAAGAAGATAAAGAATATTCTTTAAATGTTTTATCGATTTGCAGGGAGAAAGTTAATACTTTAAAGCAGTTAAAAGATTTTTCATATAATTTCTTTATTGATGATTTTTATTATGAAGATAAGTTTCTCGATAAGTTTTTGAAAAAAGATTGGGCAATTGATTTAATAAAAATATCACAGGAAAAATTTGAAAATTTAGAAGAGTATACAGTTGAAAATGTTGAAAATGTTATCAGAAATATTGCAGATTTAAAAATAACTTCTAAAAAGAATACATTTCAAACTATACGAGGCATTGTTTTAGGAAAGTTAGTCACACCAGGCTTATTTGAATCTATAGCAATTTTAGGTAAAGAAAAAACTTTATCGCGTTTTAAAAAAGCAGAGGTGTTTATATATGAACATTTTAGAAAATAAAAATATTATTTTAGGTGTTAGTAGCGGAATTGCAATTTATAAAGCTGTAGATTTATCTTCTAAATTGAGAAAATCAAACGCTAATCTGAGTGTTGTTTTAACAGAAAATGCAAAAAAATTAGTATCTCCTGTTGTATTTTCAGCTGTTGGAAACTGTCCCGTTTATACAGATTTGAATGATGTAAATAATGGCTGGATACCTCATACTCAACTTTCAATGAATGCTGATGCATTAATCATTGCTCCAGCTACTGCTAATATAATAGCCAAAATTGCCAATGGTTTTGCAGATGATCTTTTATCTTTGATAGCTCTGGCTTTTAGAAAAAAAGCTAAAATACTTGTTCCAACAATGAATACAAGAATGTATGAATCCCCAGCATTAAAAAGAAATTTAGAAACTTTAAAAAACGATGGATGGTTGATTGTTGAACCAGAAGTTGGACATCTGGCCTGTGGAGAAATTGGAAAAGGGAGATATCCGGAAAATAATATGATATTAGAATTTTTAGAATATTCATTAACAAAAAAAGATATGAAGGGAAAAAATGTATTAATAACGGCGGGACCAACAATTGAATCTATAGATCCTGTTCGAAATATTACCAACAAATCCAGCGGGAAAATGGGATATGAGTTAGCAAGAGCTTTTTCGTATAGAGGTGCTGAAGTCACATTAATTTCTGGTCCAACACATATTAAACCACCATATATATTGAAAAAATTTATTAAAGTAAATACAGCTTTTGAAATGAAAAATGAAGTTATGAAATTGTATAAAGATTTTGATATTATTATCATGGCAGCAGCAGTTTCTGATTTTAAAGTGATGAATTATTCTAAAGAAAAAATAAAAAAAGACCTTTCCAATTTTTCTCTTGAGTTAATCAAAAATCCGGATATTTTAAAAGAATTGGGGAAGATAAAAAACAAAAATCAGTTTTTAGTAGGTTTTGCTGCTGAATCAAATAATTTAATTGATTATGCAAAGAAAAAATTAATAGAGAAAAATTGTGACTTAATCGTAGCCAATGATATTTCAAAAAAAGAGATAGGATTTGATTCTGAATTAAATGAAATTTACATAATAAATAAAATGGGAGATGTTACCCATGTTGAAAAAAATTCTAAAAAATATATTGCTTTTAGGATTATTGATTATATTTCCGATAATTATAATGGCAAAAGCTAATATAACTTTTTTAAAATTTCAGAATAATATTATTTATTTTAGATTAATTACAGAAGAAAGGATAATAAATCCTAAAATCTTTTTGTTTGATACTGGGTTTAGAGTAAGACCAGATTATAATTATAGTCCAACGTATATCGATATAAGAGTAAATATTAATGATTTTAGTAAAAATGATATTTTAACTTTAGAAATAGAATATGATTCTTTGTCAGGAAGGAAAAAGATTATTATTAATAATTTCCTTGATTTAAGAGAATTTTTCGAAGAAATAAATTTAGAAGTTTCTACTATTGAAACACTTGATGGTTGGAAAGGTGTTTTAGTAAACAATTCTAATAGAAACTTTAAAATAAAAAATGTTTTTATTGATAGGAAAATAAAAATTTATAATAGCGAAAATAATTTATATTATCTTCCAGAAAAACTTGAAGATGGATTTCATGAAATTAATATTACTTATTTAAATAAATATATGATTGAAAGAAAAAAAACAATTAGATTTTTTAAAAAAGGATGGTTTTATGCATCTTCAAATATAAAGGGTGCCTCGTATAAAGTTCGATTTATTGATAATTATTTAGTAAAAAAGGGAGATTCAATATATAAAATTGCCAGAAAATTTAATGTTAAACCTGGTGAAATTATATTATATAATAACATTTCTGATCCAAAAACCATATATCCGGGACAATTACTAAAAATAGGAAAATTAAAATTTGGAGAAAGCCCTTTAATTATTACTATAGACCTTGATAAATCTATTCTTAATCTATATTATTTAGGAAAAAAAGTTTTAACTTTTCCGGCTGCAGTTGGAAGAAGTGATGCTACACCTCCAGGCTATTATAGAATAATGTATAAAGAAAAAGAACCCGCTTTATACTGGTATGGAGAATACATAAAACCTGGCTCAATCATTAATGGAGTTGGTAGCCGTTGGTTGCAATTGTCCAAAGAACAATATGGAATTCACGGAACTACTAAACCATGGGAAATTGGAAAAAGAATATCTCATGGTTGTATCAGACTTTTTAATCAAGATGTTGAACTATTAGACTTTTTAACCGGAATTGGAACAGAGGTTTATGCTTTAAAATCTGCGAGGTGATTTAGTTTGCTTTTTCTTTTAACCCTATTTAAAATTTTGCCTTTGTTTTTAATAATTTTATTGGGATATATTTTTGGAAAGGCTTTTTTTGATCTGGATAATACTATATTAAATAAAATAACTATATGGATTGCTGGAAATGTGCTGGCATTTACCGCGATTAACTCTCATCCCCCTTTATTTAAAGAATTAAAATCATATTTTATGGGATATTTAGTAATATTTGTTTTATCAATTTTAATTCCTTTTATTTTAAAAAAATTTAATTTAATAAAAGCTGAAAAAGGTATCATTTCTTTTGCATTAATGTTTTCTAATGGTGGATATTTAGGATACCCTGTAGTTGAAGCTTTATTTGGTGAAGAATATATATCTAAAGCTGTTATTTATGTTATAGTTATGACCTTACTATCTTTTTCTATTGGTATAATAATATTAACAGGAAATATTCGCAAAGGTTTAACAAATATGCTAAAACTTCCTATGTTATGGGGGTTTTTAATAGGATGGGTTTTGGGAGCAAATGGTTTGTATTGGAATAATTTACCATTTTTTTTATCACGGCCTATAGAAATGATAAAAGATGCCAGTATTGTTATTATTCTGATTAATATTGGTGTTTCTTTATCAAGAATTAAGATTAAAATTTATGATTTATATGATACTATATTAACTACTATTTTCAAATTAGTTATTTTTCCAACAATCGCTGTTTTTCTGGTTAAATTTATGAATTTGGATCCCATATTAGCTGGTGTTTTTGTTATTGAAGTTGGAATGCCTGTTGGTATGAATGTTTCTTTTATAACAGAAGAATTAAAAATAAATCCTGCACTTGGTAATTTGCTGGTTTTTGTGAGCACATTATTATCAATATTGACTGTACCATTATTATATTATTTCATTAATATGATTTAGAATGGAGGGATAAAATGTTTGATATGAAAAAAATTAGGAAAGTTGCTTTGATTGGTGCAACCACAAATAAATCTAAATATGGCTATAAAATTTTAAAAGATTTAATTTCAAAAGGATATGAGGTTTTACCAGTAACACCAAATTATGAACAAATCGAGGGTATTAAAACTTATAAAAGTGTAAAAGATTTACCAAATGTAGACATTTTGAATTTTGTAGTTCCCCCAAAAATTGGTTTAGAAATCACAAAAGAAGCATATAAACACGGGTTTAAAAAATTTTGGTATCAACCTGGAGCTGAATCAGAAGAAATAAAAAAATATCTTGAGTCATTAAATGATTCTGAAGTGGAATATTTATTTTATAAGTGTATAATGGTTGAAACTATCTAAAAGCCCGTATGGGCTTTTTTAATATTGGAGGATGAATTATGTCTGATATAATGAAATTTACTGCGATATTTGCTTCGGCTACTATGGTTAGCAGATTTTTAGGATTATTTAGAGATATGTTGTTTGCATATTATTTTGGTAGAAGTGGCGAATATGATGCCTATATAATTGCTATTTTATTACCATTTTTCTTAAGAAGAATTTTTGCAGAAGGAGCATTTTCAACTGTATTCATTCCTTTATATTCAAGAAAAAAAGGAAAAGACGCAGACATCTTTGCAAGTACTGCTATTAATCTTTTACTTATTATTACAGTATCATTGTATATTCTCGTTCTTTTTTTCTCACAATCTTTTGTAAAAATTCTTGGTAGCGGTATGAATGTTGAATATATATCATTATCTTCAAATCTTATAAAAATAACTTTTCCTTTTATTACTTTCATTTCTATATGGTCAATATTTTCTGGAATATTGTATAATGAAAATAATTTTTTTATTTCTGCTGTTTCACCAGCTATTACAAATATTTTTACCATATTGGGTATAATTTTTTCTTCGTATTTTTCAGTAAAGATTTATGGACCAACTATTGGCTTTTTTTTAGGCGGGTTTTTTCAACTGCTTTTTTTATTTATTTATATAAAAAAGAAAAAGCTCTTTCACTATTATTTTGCTTTAAAAAAAGATTATGTTAATGAAATTATGAATATGTTTATTCCTGCTTTTTTTGGAGTTGCAATATCCCATATCAACAGTATTGTTGATACTAACATAGCAACATGGACAGGCGAGGGAAGTGTTGCAACTATACAATACGCTTTAAGATTATACCAATTACCTCTGGCAATTTTTTCGGTTAGTATCGCAAATGTAATTTTACCCAGATTGTCCAAATTATCGCATAATAAACAAAAAGAAAAATTCATATTTGAATTTAAAGAAGCCATATTAATTTCTCTGTTTTTAACTATTCCTGCTTCATTTGGTTTGATTTTTTTAAGCAACGATATTATAAAATTAATTTATCAGCGTGGTACATTCACAGAAAAAGATACTATAATAACTGCTTTTACACTAATAACATATTCAATAGGAATAATATTTTATTCTATCCACGGAATTTTAGTTAGAAATTATTATTCAAAATTAAATACAAAAAAACCTACCAGAATTTCATTTATTATGGTTTTTATAAATATTATTCTAGATATTATTCTAGCAAAATATATGGGTGTTGCTGGTATCGGACTGGCTACGAGTATTTCAGGATTTGTTGGTATGCTGATTTTAGGTTGGGAATTTTTTATTCATTTTAATAAAATTGATTATATAGAAATTTTTAAAATTATTATTTCGACAATTATTATGATTTTAAGTTTATTTATTCTAAAAAATATTCACTCTTCTAATTTATATACAATTTTTTTAGTTTTTGCTGGAGTTCTTATTTACTTTATTTCCTCATATATTTTCAAAATAAAATATTTAAAAGCCATTATTCAATTTATACAAAAATAAAATGAAGGATTTAACCATCCAAAATGCGCTATAAGCAGATTCATCCAATTCTTCGTCTATGCAATTTTCAAGTTTCCATACTTTATTTTCGGACACGGTAATTATTTAGAGAAACGAATTAAATTGAAATTTATATATAATTAAATGATTTGTGGTATAATTATAGTGAAAAATAATTTATTATTAGGGGGCTCGAATATGGATGTAATGACAGTAACCTTAAACCCATCTCTTGATAGAGAAATTATAATAGAAAATTTTAAAAGTGGAGAAATGTTTAGAATTTCAAATCCTTCAAATGCTCTCATGGAACCTGGCGGAAAAGGTGTAAATGTATCAAAAATGCTTAGTAAATTAGGAATTGAAAATATGGCTTTAGGTTTTTTAGGTGGTTTTGTTGGAAGAGTTTTTTTAGAAAAACTTTTGGAAGACAGAAATATTACAGCTAATTTCATTTTTGTAGAGGAAGAAACTCGTGAAAATATAGCGATTTTGGATTTAAAAAATCATACAATTACTCAAATTAATTCCAGTGGACCAAAATTAACTGATGCAGACATTGAACATTTTATGCAAAGATACATAAATTCTTTATCTCTGGTAGATCACGTTTTGATTTCTGGTAGCGTTCCACCAAATACACCAGACGATATATATGCAAAAATGTTCTCTTTAGCTCACGAAAGAAATATAACAACTTACATGGAAGCAAATGGTAGGCATTTTAATATTGCTGTTAAAAATGCATGTCCTGAAGTTGTAAGGATTGATTTAAGAAAGGAAAAAAAATATTTTGATAATGAGTTAAAGGATATAGAAGATTATATTTATGCAGCAGAAGATATAATTAAACATGGAGCTAAATTAGCTGTTTTAAGCTATCATGTTGAAGGAGATATCATAGCAACAAATGATGGAATATGGCTTTTTAAAGTAAATGAAACAATTGATAGATCTCATTTATTCGGCGTTGGTGATTCATTTATGACTGGAATAATATATTATATTCTAAAAAATGGAAAAAACTTTCTTGAATCTGCAAAGTTTGGTATGGCAACGGCTATTGCAAAGGTACATCATGTGGAAAAATATATTGAAAATATAGATGAAATACATAGATACTTTAATTATTTTGAAACAAAGAAGGTGAAATGATGAGGGTAGAAGATATAATGTTAAAAGATGTGACATCTTTAATGATAGATGTGACTATTGAAAGATTTATAACATTATGCGAAAGACATGGTTATTCCGCTTTACCTGTTGTAGATGAAGAATTTCATCTTGTGGGACTATTAAGTGAATCCATGGTAATAAAAGCATCTATTCCAGGATATCTGTCTTTAATGCAGTCCACATCATTTATACCTGATTCACAACAATTTATTAAAGGTTTAAGTAATATTTTGCATAAACCTGTATCGGAAATTATGGATAAAAGTCCAACAAAAGTCTATTACGATGATACAGCTTTACATGTTGCAGATGTAATAATAAAAAATAGCTTAAAAATAGTTCCTGTTGTTGATTATGATAATAGATTAGTTGGAATAGTCAGAAGAATAAAATTATTAAGTCTTGCAGCAAAGGGGATTTTGGAAGAATCGTGGAAATGAAAAAAATAGATATTATTACTTATGGATGTAAATTAAATCAAGCTGAAAGTGAATTTATCGGTGAAAAGCTAAAACAATTAAATTTCAAAGTAATTTACGATAATAAAAAGGATAATTGTGATTATATTTTAATAAATTCATGTACTGTTACATCAGAAGCTGAACGAAAAATAAAACAGTTAATTAGAAGCATAAAAAGGAAAGATATGTCTAAAAAAATAATTGTGGTTGGATGTTATGCTCATACTAATGTCGAAGAATTAAAAAAAGCTGGAGCAGATTTAATCCTTGGCAACTTAGAAAAAAAATATATTGAGCAGTATATTGATAAAGAAGGTGTTTTTGTCGATAAAAATTATTGGAATAAGAAAAAGGAAGAAGTATTTATACCTTCTAAACCTTATAATTCATATTCGAGATATTTTCTTCCAATTGAAGAAGGGTGTCTTGAATTTTGTTCATATTGTAGAATTATATTTGCCAGAGGAAATAAAATAAGAAGTGTAGAAAAAGAGCAAATTTTTGAAAGTATTGATAATATATTATCTCAAAATATAAAGGAAATTATATTTACAGGCATTAATTTATCTTATTTTGGTTATAGTACAGATTATAATTTAAAAAAATTAATTTTTGATATAAATAAAAAATATAGAGAAAAAAATATTAGATTTAGAATAAGTTCTTTATATCCTGATTTTATTGATGAAGAGATTATTAGATTACTGAATGATAGCAGTATTTTCGAAAAACATATTCATCTATCACTTCAACACATTTCTGATAATATTCTAAAAAATATGGGTAGAAAATATAATGAAAAATATTTACATATGTTATTTGATAAAATATATTCTATAAATTCATTTTTTTCGATATCTGCAGATTTAATAGTAGGGTTTCCTGGAGAAAGTGATAATGATTTTCAAAGGTTAATTAATTTTTTAGAAAAATATAATTTTTCTCGCATTCATGCTTTTAGGTATTCAAATAGACCTAATACAAAAGCTGCTCGAATGAAGGAACAAATTCCTGGAAATATAAAAAAAGAGCGAATGAAAATATTACAAAAGTATATACAAAATTCATCTAAAAAATATCTGGAGCATTTAAAAAATAGAAAAGTAACTGTGTTAATTGAAAAAGTTGATAAAAAAAATAGTTTTAGTTATGGATATGATGAATTTTATGTTTATCATAAAATAAATAATATTTTAAATAATAATGAATTTTACGATGTTAAAATAAAAAATATTAATAATACTGGAGTGATTTCTCATGTTTTATGATTCAGAAAAATGGATTGAAAAAGAAAATTATATGAATGAGGATTTCGAACTTTTTAACGGGTATTCAACATATGAAACATTACGAACTTACAATAAAAATACATTTGCTCTTAAATTCCATTTTGAAAGATTGAAAAAATCTGCTATGTTTCTTGGTCTGGAAATTCCTGAATATGATAAATTAAAAAATATATTAAATGATGGTATAAAAAAAATAAATTGCAAAAGTGATGTTCGAATAAAAGTATTAGTAAATAAATATACATCACGGAAAAAATCTTTTTATGCATTCATAGAACCTATAATTGAAATAGATGATTTAAGAGAAAGTGGTGTTGTATTAACTATTTCTCGTGAAAGAAAACCAAAAAACCCTGTTATTCCTTATTATGTTAAAACAAACTTAAATGGTTATAGTCTTTATCTAAGGCAAAAATATAATGCATATTATGATTCCATTGTATTGAATGAATTTGGATATGTAACTGAAGGAACAAAATCAAATATTTTTATAGTTACCGCCGGAGTTATAACCACTCCCCCAATATCTTCTGGAATATTGCCGGGTGTAACAAGAAAGATAGTTTTAGATTTAATAGAAAGCTTTAATATGGATTTTGAAGAAAGAAATATTGAAGTATGGGAATTACTATCAGCTGATGAAGTTTTTTTAACTCATACAAGTGTAGGTATTATTCCTGTTAGAAGAATTGTTCCTAATTTTACTTTTAACGCTCCTGGAATAACTACCGAAACACTTATTAATTATTGGAATGATTTTATTATCAGTAATAATAATTATTGGGAATGAAAATGAAAGATTTCAATGAATTATTTAAAGAATTAAGTAAAAAAAACAATATACTAAAAAAAGTTTTATTAATAAAAGATTTAAAACTTATCGTACAAAAAGTTTTTGAAAAACATGGTTTAACCTCAGTGGAGGTAGTTAATGTGGATCTAAAAACCTCCACACTTTTTTTGTATGTTGATAATAATTATATTAAACAGGAAATTATCTTTAAAAAGAAAAAAATTTTAGAAGATATTAATAATATACTTGAACAGGATAAAATAAAAAATTTGAAATTTTCCGGAGGTGTTAATCAATGAATAAATATTCTCAAGATAATATAAAAGTTTTAAAAGGTTTAGAACCAGTAAGAAAAAGACCTGGTATGTATATAGGTTCCATTGGAAAACCTGGATTAAACCATTTAGTATATGAAATTGTTGATAATAGTGTCGATGAATATATGAGCGGATTTTGTACAAAAATAATCGTAAAAATAAATGATGATAATACAATAGAAGTTATTGATAATGGAAGAGGTATTCCGGTCGGGCCTCATCCTACAGAAAAAAAAGATACTCTTGAAGTTGTATTTACAACTTTACACGCTGGAGGAAAATTCGATAATGCAACCTATAAAATAAGTGGTGGATTGCACGGAGTTGGTGCCTCTGTAGTAAATGCTTTATCTGAATTTCTTGAGGTTTGGGTTCATAGAAATGGAAAAATTTATTATCAAAAATATTCAAGAGGAAATAAGGTAACTGAGGTAGAAATATTAAGTGAAACTAATAAAACAGGAACTCATATTAAATTTAAGCCCGATTCTGAAATATTTGAAAATGGCGATATTGAAGTAGAAGGGCAAATTGTTGAAAATAGATTAAGGGAATTGGCGTTTTTGAATCCAGGACTTGAAATTGAATTTATTGATGAAAAAAGAAATAAAAAAAGTATCTTCAAATATGAAAGAGGTATATCTGAATTTTTAGAATTTTTAGTTAAAAAAAATAAAAAAACACCTATTCACGAAAACCCTATTTTTGGAACAGGGAGTGTTAAAAATCCGAGAGGTAAAGGTTTCTCCGATATCATTGTTGAGTTTTCAATGATGTACACACGTAATGATTTTCCACATATATATAGTTACGTAAACAATATCAGAACAATTGAAGGCGGAGAACATGAGTCAGCATTTAAGGCTACTTTAACCAGATTGATAAATGAATATGCCAGAAAAAATGGTTTTTTAAAAGAAAAAGAAGACAACTTTACCGGAGAAGATGTAAGGGAAGGTTTAATTGCTATATTAAGTATTAAATTACCAGATCCTATATTTGAAGGTCAGACAAAAGCTAAATTAGGTAGTAAAGAAGTGAGAATTGCAGTAAATGAAATTTTATCCGAATATTTAATAAAGTTTTTGGATTCACATCCTAAAGATACAAAAATGATTTTTGAACGTATTAAAGAAGCTGCAAGAGCACGTATAAATGCGAAAAAGGCTAGAGATAAGGTTAAAAGAAAATCTATCTTTGAAAACTCACCTTTACCAGGAAAATTAGCGGATTGTACTTCAACTAATCTGGACGAAACGGAGTTATTCATCGTAGAAGGTAATTCTGCTGGTGGAAATGCTAAAACGGCAAGAGATAGAAATTTCCAGGCAATTCTTCCATTAAGAGGAAAGATTATCAATGTTGAGAAACATGATATTGAAAGATTAATGAAAAATGAACAGGTTTCAAATATAATATCAGCTATAGGGACAGGAATTGGCGACAATTTCAACATTAAAAAATTAAGATATGGTAAAATCATTATTATGACTGATGCTGATGTTGATGGAGCGCATATAAGAACTCTCTTATTAGCTTTATTTTTTAGATTTATGCCTGAACTTATTAAAGAAGGTAGAATATATGCTGCACAACCTCCTCTATATAAATTCAAAGCAGGAAAATTTGAAACATATTTGTATAGCGATGAAGAATTAGAAAAGTTAAAAAATGAATATCCAAAATATTTACTTCAAAGATATAAAGGTCTTGGAGAAATGAATTCTGATCAATTATGGGACACAACAATGAATCCTCAAAAAAGAAAATTAATAAAAATAAATATAGATGATCTTATTGAAACAGAAGAAATTTTAGAGATATTAATGGGAAATGATCCATCAGCCAGAAGAGAGTTTATAGAAGAACACGCTTTAAAAATCAAGGAGTTAGATATTTAATATGAACACAGCTCGTAACGTATTATTTGTACTAATTATGATGTATATATTCATAATTTTTTATATGATTTTCCAATTTTTCGTTACAAAAAACAAAGATATTAGAAACTTATTCGTAATACAACAGCCTATATGTGTGGTAGAATTTAATAGCAGATATCTTCTTTTAAATAAAGATGAAATAATTTTTAAAATTTCAGATGTACCAATTGTTGGTTATCCAATTATAGATTTCAATGATTATTTTATTTATAAAGATGATCTTGCAAAATTATCTATAGAACAATTAAGTTATATTTCAAAAATTAACTTTGAAAAAAAAATTATTTATATTAATATCGGTTATAAACTATTCTTTAATTCATGGAAAGATGTTTTGAATCATTTTGATAATACGATAACAAAATTAATAAAAAAAGAACCGGGGAATTATTTTCTTCTCTCTGGAGGTAGTTTAATTAGCATTTATTAGGAGGGATAAAATGGCCAAAAAGGTTATTTATGCAATTGATGTTGGGAATTACTTCATCAAAGGAATAGCATTAGAAGAAAATAAAGGGAAATATCAACTTATATCAAAAGCATTAGAAAGAGCAGAAGGAATTATAAAAGGACAAATTCAGGATGTTAAAGCATTAAGAAGGAAAATTGAAAATGTAATATTTACATTAGAAGGAGAAAATAGCAAAGCTAAAGAAATAGATATAGTTTTATCATATGCTACCAATGAATTAAAAATTTCAAGAGAAAGTTATACATTGGAATTTTCTGAACCTAAAGAAATTACAGAAAGCGATTTAGAAAAAATAAAATCCAACATTCAACAAAAATATTCAGAATTAAATAAGGAAGTTTTAGATATTAAATTTGTGAATTTTGAAGTTGATGACAAAAAGGTAAAAAATCCTGTTGCATTTGTATCAAATTATAGTTTAAATGCAGTTATAAATGTTGTATGGGTTCCAGAAAATTCTTTTGCTCCAATTAGAAATACAATAAAAAATTTAATTGAAGGAGAAATTCCAATATACGACTCAACACTTGCTTCAGCTTACGGCGTTACAAACACGTCAGATAGAAATCTTGGAGTTGGAATTATAGACCTTGGTCATTCTAAAGCAAGAATGCTTATTTTTAAAGATGGTATTCCAAAATTTTATTTAGACTTTGAAGTCGGATTAGAATATGTTTTAAAAGATATTATGCATGTATTAAAAACTTCAGAAAATGAAGCCTTAAGATTATTAGAAGAACATGCAGTATGTTTGCAGGACACAAAAATAGTAAAAAAAGTAGATTATTTAAGCTTGGTAGGAGATCATTATGAATATACCACACAGAATTTACTTAATAAGATTATTTTTGCAAGAACGAGAGAAATAATCAATAAATTAAATAGCGATCTTGCAAAATTGGAATATGAAAATACTCTTGAAATAGCAGGAGGTCTTCAAGCCGGAATTATTCATACAGGTGGCGGGGCAAGAATTAAGAATATTGAAAAAACTATTTCCGACTTTATGGGAAGCCAAGCTCGATTAGGTGTTGCTTCAAATAATATCAATAATTTTTACATTGATAATGCTGATGAGTTATATAAAGATCCGTTATATTCACCAATTATAGGAACTATAAATTTATATTTCAGTGGAACAAATATACCAAAATTATACATAGAAGATGCAAAAACATATAATGAGAATACTTATACAGAAGAAAAAGTTGAGAAAAAGGGTGGTTTCTTTTCAAGATTGGGAAGAATCCTTTTAGGAGGTAATGAAGATGCCATTTAATTTACCTATTGAAAATGAACCGAAAGAAATATTTCATAAAAGACCAAAATATGTTATTAAGGTTATAGGTGTTGGCGGCGCCGGAAATAATGCAATTGAAAGAATGATAAGATTAGGAGTATCTGATGTTGATTTAATTGCTGCTAATACAGATGTTCAGGTATTAGAAGCAAGTAGTGCAAAATTCAAACTACAACTTGGCAAAGAATTAACAAGAGGGTTAGGAGCTGGAGGTAATCCAGAGAAGGGTGAAAAAGCTGCTGAAGAAAGTGTAGATGAAATTAGAGAAACAATTCAGGGGACAGACCTGCTTTTTATTACCGCTGGTTTTGGTGGTGGAACTGGAACTGGGGCTTCTCCTGTAATTGCCAGAATAGCACGCGAATTAGGCATATTAACAGTTGCTGTTGTAACTATTCCTTTTCATTTTGAAGGTTCAACAAAACAAAAGATTGCAAACAGTGGATTAAATAAATTAAAGCCATATGTTGATACCTTAATAAAAATCTCTAATGATAAATTATTAGAAGATAATGATGATATTCCTATTAGACAAGCCTTTGCAAAAGCTGATGATATATTGTATCAGGGAATTACAGGAATCTCTGATTTAATTACTAAAAAAGGGTTGGTAAATACCGACTTTGCTGATGTTGAATCTGTATTAAAAAGACGTGGTTCTGCTATGTTAGGAATTGGCTGGGGAAAAGGTCCAAACAAAGCAGAAGAGGCCGCCAAAAATGCATTAAATTCAAAATTTTTGGAAAATTCTGTACAAAATGCTACTGCAGCTTTGGTAAATGTTTCTGGTAAGAATCCAACATTAAAGGATTTAAAAACCGTCACATCTATACTTCATTCTTATTCAACTGATGAAGTTAATTTGAAATATGGTATTACGGAAGTAGATGATATGCAACCCGATGAATTAAAAGTAACCATTGTTGCTGCGGGATATAATAAAATATTAAATGATTTTGATGGGGAAAATATATATGAAATACCTGCAATTTATAGATTATTTGGAAATAATGTATTAAATGAAGAACGAATAAAATTAGAAAAATATTTAGAAGCACAGCAGGGAGATTATGAAGAATAATTTAGAAAAAATTGCTATTCAACAGCTTTATTCTAATAAAAAGATAAACAGACAATTTATATCGACTGAATATAACAAGGAAATTTTATTAGAAAATTATTTAAATCTTCTTCTTCAGGAGAAGATTACGGATTTACATTTTTTAGCATATAAAGATTTTTCTCTTGTATCCTATCGCTTCAATACTTCATTAATTGAATTTGATAAAATTTCTAAAAAAACCTATGAAAATATACTAACCAAGATTCAAATACTATCAGGAATAGATATTATTAACGACAGGGATCCGTCAGATGGGTCCTTTACTTTTTATAATCATCGCTTTAGAGTTTCTTTAATAAAAAATATAAATGGCATAAACTGTGTAATTAGAAAGCTTAAAGATATTTCTGATTTAATCAAAGAAAATTTAAATTATCCAGAAATTTTTATTTCTTATGTGGAAAAAATTAAATTATTAAAAAATGGTCTTGTATTGTTTTCTGGTCCAACCGGAAGTGGAAAATCTACAGCACTAGCTTATATTTTAATTAATTTATTAAAAGACTCTCAAAAGAAAATTATAACTATTGAAAATCCACTTGAATACAATATTCCTGGGGCCCAACAAATTGAAATAAAAGATGATTCTGAAAAAACCAGTATATTAAAAAATATACTAAGACATGATCCTGATATTTTAATGACTGGAGAAATTAGAACCGAAGAAATGGCAAAATTAACTATTGAAGCTGCAATGACTGGCCATCTGGTATTTTCAACCATCCATTCTAACAATGTTTTTAACGTAATAAATCGTCTTACTGAAAAGGGTATAGCATTAAATGATATTCTTGATTCTGTAAAAATAATATTTAATCAGAATTTTGTAAGGTTATTGTGTGACTGCTATATTGATGAAAATAATAAAGGATGTCAAAAATGTCATTATACTGGTTATAAATCAATAAAACCAATTTTTGAAATTCTTGAAATCAATGAATTTATTAAAGAATTCTTCAGAGGAGATGATATCTCAAAAATCAAAAATACAACTTTTTATACTTCCTATGAAAGTGAGTTGAATAATCTACTTGTTAAAGGATTAATATCTCAAAAAGAATTTAAATCCTATATGAACACAAATTAGAGGTGAGTTTTATGAAATATTATAGTAAAACACCTGAAGATTGGAAAAAATATGATGAAGAAAAAGAAAAAAAGGATAATTTAAGAAAAATTCAAAAAAAGCGACAACGAATTAACAACTTAATTATAATTTTTATATCCTTATTTGCTATTATTGTAATAATTTCCTCTAAGTATTACTTTCCAAGATATAATTTTGGAGATTCAGTAATGATAAATAGTATTTCTTTTTCAATTTTAGCATCGAATAAATACACTTTTCCGGATAATTTAGAAATTACTGTTAATATGTTTAACACCGGTAGTGCAGTAAAAGATATAAAAATAGATTCATTTAAATTTATTATATACAAAATGACAAATTCTGCAAGTACGACTTTTTATAAATTTGAATATAACAATATAATTTCTTATAAATTACAACCTTTAGAAAATAAAAAAATTTTCGATTTAAATTCTATCAATCCCATATCAAAAATACCAAACGGGAATTATATCATAGAAACACAATTTAATTATAATGGAAGAATAATTAAATTAAAAAAAGAGATTGAATATATACATACTATCAAATATAATATTTATCTGGATAAAGCTTTTTATTTAACAAATGAATATCCAAAATTATATATTGAAGTTAAAAATTATTCTGCAGAAACAAAAAACGTTAATATTATTGGAAAATTAAAAATTTATACAAAAAATAGAAAATTAAAAAAAGAGATTCCAATAAACTTTGGTTATACATTATTAAAAACTTTAGAAGCTAAATCATATGAAATAAATATTCCTCCCATAGAAAAAGGTATATATGAATTATATTTTGTTAATGATAAACTTAATCAAGTAGTATATATTCCTTTAGCGATAACTGATAATATTGAAAAAAGATTGAAAAATATAAATTTATCTGTAGATACTTACCTTTTTTATCCGGTAAATCATTTATTTGAAGGATATTTTTATATAAACAATCTTAATTTTAAAAAAGAAAAATTTTTAGAAATTGAAGGATATACTATTAGATTGATTAATCTAGAAAATAATGTCATAGTTTTTAACTATGAAAATAATGAGAAAAAAAGAGTTTATATAAATGCTGGTGGAAAATCTATTATCCATTTTATTTCATCTAATCCACCAGTCAAACTATCGATTCCTGGTAATTACAGGTTAATATTTGCTGTCAAATCCAACGAAAATACAATTGAAAGAAGTATGGATTTATATGTTGGAATTTCAAAATAAGGAAGGTAATAAAATTGTATGGATATATATCACTTTATTTTAAGCCAACTAAAATAGAAAGACTAAACTATATAAGTCATTATTGTTCGATTTGTCATTCTTTAAAAAGAAATTTTGGCAATTTTTACAGGATGTTTATTATAAGAGAAGTTTCATTTTTTTCTTTATTAAAAGTAGAATTTAATGAAAAAAATATTGAAGAAATTACATGCCCATGGGTAGGTTTTAAAAAACGGTATATTTATAAAAATATTGAAATATTCGATGAATTTTCATTTTTAAATGCTTTGATTATATATGGTAAAATATATGATAAATTGCATGATAGTAATTTAAATAAATTGGTTGTTTTTATAAAATTTTTAAAAAGAAAACTTATATATTATTATGGAAAAGATTTTATTGAAACGTATGAAAACATATTAAATGAACAATTTAAAATAGAGAATAAAACATTAGAATTTGAAGAGTATTTTATTCCATCAATAAAAATTATCCAGATGATTTTAAATAAACATCAAATATTTTTTTCAGATGACTTTAGTACTTATATAGGAACATTAATTTATCTTTTCGACGCCATATATGATCTTGAAAAAGATATTAAAAAAAAGAACTTTAATCCTTTTAAAAGAGTGTTTCATATAGACAAATTAAACGTTTTAGACAAAGAAAATAAAGAATTTATAAACTTTATAATAGACTATTCAATAAAAAATATATTAGACATACTTGAAACCTCCAATATAAAAAACAAACATTTTGCAAAGAAATTATTTTCTTTTAGTGCCTCTTATCATAAATCAAAAATAGAAAAATTGTTTTACTCCAATAACAAAATGCCTGAGAAAAATATTTCCCATATAAATTCCAAAAATATATACTTAAATATAAAATAACCCCTGATAGGGGTTATTTTATATTTCATGTATTAACAATCCTGATCTTAATTTTGGTTCAAACCACGTTGACTTTGGAGGCATCGTTTTGTTTACATCTGCAACAGCCATTAATTCTTCTATTGATGTCGGATACATTGAAAATGCCACTTTCCAATTTTTGCCATCTATCCATTCCTCCAGAGCCTTTACTCCTCTAATACCTCCAATAAAATGTATCCTTGGATCTTTTCTTGGATTTTCTATGCCTAATATAGGAGATAATAAATAATTTTGCAGAATATATACATCTAATTGTTTTACAGGATCATTTTCTTCTATAATAGAATCTTTGGCTTTTAGTGAATACCATTTTTTATTTATATACATTCCAAATTCGTGTCTTGATTTTGGTTTATATGGTGTTTCTTTAACTTCAAAAATTTCAAAATTTTCAGATAACTTTTCCATAAATTCTTCATCTGTTAATCCATTTAAATCCTTCACAACTCTGTTGTAATCAAGAATTTTCAATTCATCATGTGGAAAAACAACAGCCATAAAGAAATTATATTTTTCATTTCCTGTGTGCTGTGGGTTTCTTGATTTCAAAATTTCCTTTGTTCTTGAAGCTGCTGCAGCCCTATGATGTCCATCTGCAATATATAATGCTTCAACCTCACTAAATGCTTTTTCTAATTCTTTAATTAAATTTTCATCACTTAAAACCCACAATTCATGATAAACATTTTTTTCATCTTTAAAATCATAAATTTTTTCTGCTTTATCAATTCCTGTATTTATTAACTCTTTTATATTTTCTTTTGATTTAAAGGTTAAAAATACAGGACCTGTCTGAGCTTCTAAAATCATTATATGTTTAGTTCTATCGTCTTCTTTATCTTGCCTTGTTAACTCATGTTTTTTAATTAAACCCTTTTGATATTCATCAACCGAAAAAGTTGCAAAAATCCCTGTTTGAGAATGACCATTCCATGTCTCTCGATATAAATAAAGAGCTGGTTTTTCTTCTTCTATTAAAATACCTTCTTTTTTAAAATTTTCTAAATTTTCTTTAGCTTTTTTATAAACAATTTCACTATGTGGATCGATATTTTCATCAAATTCAACTTCAGCTCTTGTTACTTTTAAAAAGTTATTAGGATGTTTAGTAACAATTTCTTTAACCTCTTCCTCTTCAAGAACATCATATGGAGGGCATGAAAATTCTTCAACTAATTCTTTTTTTGGTCTCAACCCTTTAAATGGTCTTATTAACGACATTTTTTTACCTCCTTTTTCTATTTCTGAGTTTATTATAACAATTAGTTTGTCAATCATCAAATATATTCTTTTCAAAACTAAGGTATTAGCAGTTAAATAACTTCAATTAAGTAAAAAAATCATCATTCTTTTCATGTAATATATTAAAATACGCTGTCTAAAAAGTCTAAAATGAAATGAAGGCTCGAAGATTGCCCTTAACGCACCTACGGTGGGTTATTGGATTAAAAATTGGATTTTAATAAAAAAACCTTCGAGCTATTGCTCTCTTACAGCGGGTAATTGGAAAAAATAATTTTTATTATATAATTATAAATCCTTTTCCCTTAGATTTTTTATACCTAAAAAATCTAAGCGTAAATGAAAGCCGTCAAAAAAACAGGATGTTTTTTTGAGTGAAGCTTTTTCATGGATGAAAAATCTGAGCGACGGCTGAGAATGAATAATTTTAAAGATAAGTAATCAAGCTGCCTGAGTGAATTTGACTTTTTAAACAGCGTATATTGAAAATTTTTCATTATTTTTTATATGGTTTTAAATAAATTTTTATAATATTCATCCTGTATTTTAAACATTTTTTTCTTTTCTTCTTCTTTTAAATGGTCATAACCACAGATATGCAATATTCCATGAATTAATATATAAAAAAATTCTTCTTCAAATGTATTATTAAATTCTGGAGCCTGTTCTTTTATTTTTTCAACTGAGATAATAATTTCACCTATTATGTCTTCATTTACACCGTATTCAAAAGATAAAACGTCTGTTGGCCCAATTTTATTTCTATATTTTTCATTATATTCTTTTATAGTTTCGTTATCTGTAATAACTATATTTAACTCATAATCTTCATCGCCAATTTCAGATAATAAAACCTTTTTTGTAATATTTTCTACTTTTTTTATATCAATATTTTCAATTTCCTGATTATCAAAAATATTAATTTTCATTTTTTGACACCTCTTTTAGAAGTTCTTTTGGAATTTCTGGATAACTAATTCTTGAATGGTTCATGTTTAATATTGTATTAATCATAGCATTTTTAATTTTTTTGATTTCTTTTAAAGTTAGTCCGCAATCATCCAATTGTCCTTCAAAATATAAATCCTGTATCAAATTATCGATTTTTTCTTCAATATTTTTTTTATTTATTTTTTGCATACTCCTGGTCATTGCTTCAATATTATCTGCAATCATTAATATTGCTGCTTCTTTAAATTGAGGTATAGGACCGGGATACTTAAATAAATCGGTTGAAAGGTTTTCTTTTAATTCTATACTTTTATGAAAAAAATAGCGTTTTATTCTTGTTCCATGATGCTGAACAATCAGATCTTCAATCAAAATTGGTAATTTATATTTTCTTGCTAATTCTTTACCTTTTATTACATGAAGATTGAGAATTAAAGCGCTTAGTTTTGGATTTATTCTATCATGTGGATTAAATCCTTTTTGATTTTCTGTAAAAAATAAAGGTCTTAATGATTTACCTATATCATGAAAATATGCACCTACTCTCAATAGTATAGGATTAGCCTTTATTGCTTCAGATGCACTTTCAACTAGATTCGCAATAATTAAACTGTGATAATACGTACCAGATGCATTCAAAGATAATTTTCGTAATAATGGGTGATTCAAATTTCCTAATTCCAGGAGACCTATATCCGAATAAACACGTGTAATATATTCAAGATACGGCAATACACCTAAAAGAAAAAGCATCTGTATCAAATTTGATATAAAAATTTGTGGAATAGCTTCAAAATCAAAATTATTATAAATTAAATATATTATAATCTGTGAAATAGTTGCGCCCAAAAAAGGGATTACCATTCTTACTCTTGAATATAAATTCTTACTTAAATATGCACTTATTATTCCTATAACAAAAAGTGTAATAAATGTTTTTAAAGGAAACCCAAACAAAAATGAAAAATAAAAAGAAAAAACTAAAGAAGATAAAAAGCCTATATAAAAATTCATCATAAGTGTAATTGTTACAACGGTAAATAAAGGTGTTACTGCAGGATCGGAAAAATATTTTAATGAAAATAGGTTTAAAATTATACCTGAATCCAGGATTATAATAAATGCAAACCAATAATTTAACGGGTGTAAATTAAAGGCTCTATCTTTTCTTATTAAATACATAATTATTAAATACCAAAAAGGAAAAAAAATTATTATGAAGTTAAATAAAAAACTCCATGTAAAATCACGCCATAATAAAATTTCCGTAATCAAAAATAAAAACATAAAATTGGCAAAAAAGAAAAAATTTTGATATATTTTATTTTTTTCCATATTCTTCACCTTTAGTTTTCTCATATTTATCGTAAGCTTTTATTATTTCTTTAACTAAAGGATTTCTTACAACATCATTTTCAGTTAGTTCTATAAAAGAGATCCCTTTAATATTTTTTAATACCTTTTGAACAATTAGCAATCCAGAATCTTTTTTATTTTCAAGGTCAATTTGAGTAATATCCCCGGTAATAACCGTTCTTGAATTAAAACCTATTCTTGTTAAAAACATCTTCATCTGGTAATATGTACTATTTTGAGCTTCATCAAGTATAATAAACGCATTATTTAAAGTTCTTCCTCGCATATAAGCCAGGGGCACAACCTCAATAATACCTTTTTCCTTATATTCTATAATTTTATCTGCATTTATAAAATCCATAAGTGAATCATATAAAGGTCTTAAGTAAGGATCAACTTTGTCATATAATGTTCCCGGTAAAAATCCGAGTTTTTCTCCTGCTTCAACAGCCGGTCTTGTTAATATTATTCTTTGAACTCTTCCAGTATTTAAAAATTCTACTGCCATTGCAACTGCCAAATAGGTTTTTCCAGTTCCAGCTGGACCAATACAAAAAACTATATCGTTTTCTTTCATGATTTTTATATAATCTGATTGTCCATGAGTTTTCGCCTGCACTCGCACACCACTCACAGTTGTATTAACAACCTGATTGTAATTTGTTTTTTGTGATTTTTTCAAATCATTTTCAGTTTCGTATAAAGAAACAATATATTGAAATTCTGTCCAATCAAGCAAATGACCATTTGAAGTAATATCAACAACCTCTTTTAAAATTTTTTTTACCTTATTTATATTTTTCTTTTTTTCACTATTAAGAACGATTTTATTCTCCACATAAGATATTTTTACATCAAATTTATTTTTCAAATATTTAATTCTGCTATCATGCGTACCGAATATTTCAATTAATTCAATATCTTTTGGGACAGGTATATATTCTTTAATAAAAATCACCTCTTAATTTATCAATATTTTTTATTATAATCAACAATTGAAAGCGGCATACCCTCTTTTAAATATTTTTTTATACTATCTATCGTATAATTAATTCCTGCGGTAGTAGCATGATATGAATATCCACCAACATGAGGTGAAAGAATTACATTATCAAACTCCCAAATAGGATAGTTTGAAGGCATTACATTTTTGCTTTTTGAAGTTGGATAATTAAACCATACGTCCAAAGCAACGCCTTTTAAAATTCTATTTTTTAAAGCGTTGTATAAGCCTTCCTCATGAATTAATTTTCCTCTACCTACATTTATTAAAAATTTATCCTTCATTTTCATCAATCGTTCCTCGTTAATAATCTCATAAGTTTTCTCTGTTAAAGGAAGCGTTAAAAATAATATTTCACTATCTTCAATAATTTTATCAACATTATAATAAATTTCATCTACGTTTTTCGGTAATTTGTTAATTTTATGATTTTTTAAAATATAAATTTTTGTATTAAACGGTTTTAAAAATTCAGCTATATTTTGACCTATAGCCCCAAATCCCAAAATTCCAATTTTCTTTCCTTGAATTGAATTCCATGATTCGAAAATAGATTCACCAACAGTAAAACCATGCCAAATTCCTTTTTTTAAATCATTATGAAAATAAATAATTTTTCCAAGCAAAGCTAATGCTAAAGCAACAGCCCTTTCTGCAACATACTTTCCATTTCCATGAGCATTTGAAATAATAATATTTCGTTCTTTTAAATCATCTAATGGTAATTGTTCAACACCAGCAAAAGGGACAAAAATAATTTTTAATTTCTTAGCAAATTCAAGTTCTTTTTTTGTAATAAATCCGCCGATTATTGCATCCACATCTTTTAATAATTCTTCTTTTGATAATTTTTCTTTTTCTGGAAAAATAATCTCAATATCAGGATAATCTAACTTTAATTCATTTAATTTTTTATCCCAATATGAATTAAATTTGTGTAAAAATAAGAATTTCAAAAAAACTCACTCCCATATTAGAAATTTTTTAATTTTTTACCTAATAGTTCTTCAATATCTTTTCTAAATATTCTAATAGTTACATATGCCATCCCTTCTGTCATATTAAAACCTTCATCTATTTGTTGGGCTCCTCTAATTACTCCCCATAACGATGATTCAATATTTTTTTCTTTTAAAACAAAATCTTTAACTGTTGTTTTTGAATCAATATAAACTCCATAAATATATTCTACAGCTTTAGAATAAGCATCTTGCCTTGCAGCTTCAAGAGCAGCTAATTTAGCTTGTGCAACCTGAGGAAAAGCTTTATAATCTATAATCCCAAATCCTTTAAAATCATGGTAAGCGGCCCCTTTTTGATTTTCAGGTTGAGAAAAAGGGGTTGAATTCATTATACTACAAGAAGTTAGAAAAAACATAAAAACGGCCAAAACCAATACAAATCCCTTTTTCATTCATATCCCCTCCAAATTTTTAATTTGAAATTCATCTATATTATACCACAAATTGATTTTATTCTTTTCTGATTATATTGGATTTTTGAACACAAAATTTTAAAATAAATAAACATAATAATGATATAATTAATATATGATGGTATATTTCTTTTTACCGTGAGGTGAAATCATGAAAGAAGTAAAAATATCCTTTGGTATTCATAATGAAGAGGAAAAGAATTATATAGTAACTTTACTATATAATACCTTTTATGAAAAATTCAAACCTGTTTTTTTAACTAAAACAAAATCTTTAAAATTACTCAAAAATTATATTATTTTTGATAATATTATTGTTTCCAGAGATATCAATAATAACATATCGGGAATAGCTGCTATAAAATATAAAGGTTTTTCATGGTTGAATTTAGAATTTATTGATATTTTAAAAGAATATAAATTTGAAACTTTAAAAGTCATTTTTAGAGGTATTTGTTTACTTAATACACAAAAATGTGGAGAGTATTTATTATTAGATGATATTGTTGTTATTCCATATAAAAGAGGTTTGGGTATCGGGACAAAAATCATATATTATTTGTTTGATTACGCTAAAAAGAAAAAATTAAAAGGAGTTAAATTATTTGTTATAAAAGAGAATATAAGAGCAAAACGACTTTATGAAAAATTAGGTTTTAAAACTGTCAAATTTCATAAAATCCCACTATTATGGAAAAAATATTTTGATATAAAAGGATTTTACGAGATGATACTTGATTTTTAATGGAGGGATAATATGTTATGGATTAGAAAAATCATTCAATCATTTATCGAATTGCCAGGCCTGTTTATTACTTTAATTATTTTATTAAATTTCAGAATAAAAAAATCGAAAAAATTAAATAAAATGATTATATTTACTTCTATATTAATTTATCTTTTTTCTATTCAAATAACCTCAAGAATCTTAGTTTATCCTTTAGAAAATGCGTTTGAGCCGTATAAAGAAAACAAACTTAATATCCCTTCTATTATTGTAATTTTAGGTGGAGGGGCTATACCTAAAACACCTATTTCACCTTCTTTAGGTGAAATGTCAGATCAAACCTTTAAACGAATTTTTGCAGGCTATGAATTATATAAAAAAACAAATTACCCTATTGTTATTTCTGGTGGAAAACCACCAAATACAAATTATATTCCAGAGGCTTTAGTAATGAGAGACTATCTTGTTAGATTTGGTGTTAATCCCTCAAATATTTTTATCGAACCAGATGCACAAACAACCGAGGAAAATGCAAAATATGTGAAATCTTTAATTGATAATATGAAAATAAATAGAATATTTTTAGTTACTTCTGCTATTCATTTACCAAGATCATACAAAATTTTTAAAAACTTTATTAATAGTAATATCGAAATAGTTCCAGTTCCTTCAAATTATCTAATAACCCGGGATAAAATTACATGGATAGATTTTAAACCTGATATAGATTCTTTACGAGCAAATGCTATGGCAATACATGAATATCTGGGATTAATATTTTTTTCTATCTTAAAATAGGCTGTCTAAAAAGTCTCAAATGAAACGAAGGCTCGAAGATTGCCCTTAAAATTATGAATGAAAGCCGTCAAAAAAACAGGATGTTTTTTTGAGTGAAGCTTTTTCATGGATGAAAAATCTGAGCGACGGCTGAGAATGAATAATTTTAAGGATAAGCAATCAAGCTGCCTGAGTGAATTTGACTTTTTAGACATCGTAATCTTAAAATAGATTCGCTAAATTGGAGGTGATTTTATGAAATGTCATGGATGTGGGGTTGAAATACAAACAGAAAATCCGGAAATTCCTGGTTTCTTACCGGAACATGTTTATGAAAAGTTCATAGGTAATGAAGAAAAAGCTTTATGTCAAAGGTGTTTTAAATTAAAACATTATGGTGAACTAATTCCTGTTTCCATAAACAAAAATTTTTACAATCAATTAAAAAGTATTATCCATGAATTTGATACAGTTTTATGGGTTATCGATATTATTGATTTTGAAGGCACTTTTGATAAAGATATATTAAATTTAGTAAAAAATAAAAATCTATTTTTAATAATTAACAAAGTTGATCTATTGCCAAAAAGTGTAGCTTTTACTGAATTAAAAGACTGGATTTACAACAGAGTTAAAGACAATGTTAATATTAAAAAAGATAATATTCGCTTAATAAGTGCGAAAAGGAATTTTGGTATAAATAGATTAATAAAGTTACTAAAAGAACAAAAGATAGAAAAGGCTCTTGTAGTTGGTACTACAAATGTTGGTAAATCATCACTTTTAAATAACATGACTGATTTAAAAATTACAACAAGTTCATTTCCTGGAACTACATTAGGAATTGTTAAAAGAAAAATTATTAAACATAATATATACTTATATGATACTCCAGGAATAGAGACTAAACAAAGATTTACAGACTTTTTTGACATATATACGCAAGTGGAAATGATACCTCATAAAACTATTAGTAGAAAAACCTTTAAACCAGATATCGGTAAAGTTATATTTGTAAGTGCACTTTTCAGATTTAAAATTTTATCTTTAGCTAAAAATAGTTTGAAACCTATTTTCTTGATATTTGCCCCAGAAAGAATATCTTTTCATCAAACCAAAGAGGAAAGAGTAGATGATTTATTAAAAAATCATATTGGGGAAATTATTTATCCTCCATATGAAAAAGACTATCCATTAAAAAATATTGATTATGAAAAAGAAATTATTTCAATTGAAGAAAATGAAGAATTAGCTATACCTGGGTTAGGTTGGATTTCTGTAAGAAGAGGCCCTTTGAATATAGAGGTTGTTAAACCTAAAAATATTGAATTAATAATTAGAAAACCTTTAATTACACCAAAAAGAGGTAATATTATATAGTCGGAGGTGTTGGTATGAAATTAAAAAAAACAGGAATTATAGTGGGTGTTTCAAACAGACATGTTCATCTATCAAAAGAAGATTTAGAGGTATTATTTGGTGAAGGTTATGAGTTGCATCCTATAAAAGATTTAAAACAACCAGGTCAATATGCAGCAGAAGAAGTTGTTACTTTAGTTGGTCCAAAAGGAAAAATAGAAAGAGTTAGAGTTTTAGGACCTGTTAGAAAGGAAACTCAAATAGAGATTTCTCAAACAGATGCATTTAAATTAGGCGTGAAACCTCCTGTTAGAGATTCAGGCGATTTAGATGGAACTCCTGGAATAAAAATTGTTGGTCCAAAAGGTGAAGTTGAAACGAAAAAAGGTTTAATTTTAGCTAAAAGACATATTCATATGCTTCCTGAAGATGCTGAAAAATATAATGTCAAAGATAAAGATTTAGTATATGTTGCTATTGAAAAAGGCGATAGAAAATTAATATTTGGTGACGTGTTAATAAGAGTAAGTCCAAAATATGCTCTGGAATTTCATGTTGATACTGATGAAGCGAATGCTGCTTTAATAAAAACAGGAGATGAAGTATTCATAGTTGAAGAATTTTAAAATCCCTCTTTTAGAGGGATTTTTATAATATTAAAAAAATTGAATAAATTTTTTAAACTTGACTAAACTAATATTTTATTGTATAATATATTGGGTTTGCAGGTGTAGCTTCAACAGGTTAGAGCGCTGCCTTGGTAAGGCAGAGGTTGTGGGTTCGAGTCCCATCACCTGCTCCAGTAACTCCCCGAATTATCGGGGATTTTATTTTATATTAGGGGGATACTTTATGAAATCCTGGGAATATTATGATAAAATTGCCGATAATTATGAAAAAATGTATGAAGACCCATATTGGGAAATGCATAATTTATTATCCGAAAAGATAATTTTTGAAAATTTGAAATTTTCCAGCGGAAAAGTTCTTGATATTGGTGCTGGAACTGGATATTGGACTAATATCTTTTTAAATAAAGGGTTTGATATATATGCTGTAGAACCATCTTCAAAAATGTGTTCTATCTTAAAAAGCAAATTTAAAAATAGTATAAATATAATTAATGATTTTGCTGAAAATTTAAAATTTGAAAATGAATCATTTGATATAATTCTCGCTATGGGGGATGTTTTAAGTTATTCAGAAAACGATGAAAAATTCCTATATGAAATAAATAGACTATTAAAAAAAGGTGGAATTTTAATTGGAACTGTTGATAATTTAAATAAATTTATTATCGATGCTTTTTTTTCAAAAGATTTTGATATAATAGAAGTAATGAAAAAACAAAAAAAAGTAAATATTGGAATTTCAAAATTTATGTCTTTTAATTCAACTTTATATACGAAAAATGATTTAGAAAAATTGTTATCGAACTATTTTAGTAAAATATCTATATATGGAATTATGGCTTTTCCATGGGAAAATGAATTAGAATTTTCCAAATATTGGGCCGATGTATTTGAATTGGAACTGAAATTTTCGAAAGTTTTATATGATACAGCAGAACATTTAATGTATATGGTCGTGAAATAATGAGTAAATATAAATTAAGAACTTTACGTGTAGAATCTCTAATTAAATTAGCTCAATCAGGCGATAAAGAAGCAATGAATATGATCATGGTAAAATTTGAACCCATGATTAAATCTATTGCTTCAAAATATTATGGTGCATGGGCTGAATTTCAAGATCTGGTTCAAATAGGATTTGTTGGTTTAATACAGGGAGTTTATTCATTTGATGAAAATAATAAAACAAAATTTTCAACCTTTGCCTATCTTAATATATCATCTGAAATAAAATCATTTTTAACCTATTTAAATAGATTAAAAAATAAAGTATTATCGGACGCTGTTAGTATAGAATCTATGTTCGAAGACTATTCTGAAGATTCTGATTATTATTTTGAAGTTCCATCTGAAACAGATTTATATCAATCTGTAGTCTATAATTATATCTTTGAAAGGTCTATTGGACAAATGAAGGATCTGGAAAAAAATATTGTAAAGATGTGGTTGGATAACAATTCATATGATGAAATTTCTGATAAGCTCAATGTTGCAAAAAAGAAAGTAGACAATACTATTCAGAAGTTTAAAAAAATTGCAAATAGGGTAATGAAATTCGTTAATGCTACTATAGATATAGGAGGTAAATAATGAAAATAACAAGAATATTGTTATATATTGCTATTATTTTATCTATTATTTCAATAATAATGTCAATAGGAAGTGAAATAAAACTTTCAAAATTTCAAAATTATATGGAGAGTTTATTTAACAGACAAAACACTAAAGTTAATGATAGTATATCCCAATTAAATACAAAATTAGAAGATTTAAATAAATATTTTGAACCCAATGGAATTGTTGAAAAATTTATAAATTACAAAAGCAATTTAGAAAAACATTTAAAAGATTTAGAGAAATTATTAACCCTTGCTCAAGAAGATCAGAATGTAGGTTATTTCCAGCTATATATTATAGGCTCAAGAGAAATATGGATTGGTATAAAAGATGAAAAAGGCAAGTATATATTTCAGGGAATGTTAAAACCGGGATTGGCCCCATATAAATTTTATTTTTTTAAGGATCCTTCTATAAGAACATCTTATACGATAAATATTCCTTATAATGCAAAAGTTCAAACAGCAAATCCTGATAATATCTTTTTTTTAATACAGGAACCTGGTCAAAGAAGACTTAAAAAGATGCCATCAGCAAAGCTTGAAAATATTTCTGAAGATTTAAATTTATATATCCCAACAATTAGAGGTAAATAATTTAAGGACTTTAAATTTTAATAAAATTCTGGTATAATATATGAGAAAGTTATCACTTGGATATAGGAGGTTATAAAATGGAATTCGATCATAAAAAAATAGAAGAGAAATGGCAAAAAGAATGGGCAGAAAAAAATATTTTTAAAACCTCACAAAGAAACGATAAGAAAAAATATTATGTTTTAACAATGTTCCCATATCCATCTGGAACCATCCATGTTGGTCATGTAAAAAATTATGTAATTGGCGATGTTGTTGCCAGATATAAAAAAATGCAGGGATTTAATGTTTTACATCCTTTTGGATACGATGCTTTTGGATTACCGGCAGAAAATGCAGCTATAAAAAATAATGTAAATCCAGGAGATTGGACTTTTAAAAATATTGAAATTATAAAAAAACAAATTAAAAAGATTGGAATTAGTTATGATTGGGATAGAGAAATTGCAACATGTACAGAAGATTATTATAAATGGACTCAATGGATATTTTTGAAATTATATGAAAAAGGTTTAGCTTATAAAAAACATGCTGCTGTTAATTGGTGTCCAAGCTGTAAAACTGTTTTAGCCAATGAACAGGTCGTTAATGGAAAATGTGAAAGATGTGGTACAGAAATAGAAATGAAAAAGTTAGAACAATGGTATTTTAAAATAACAGATTATTCTGAAAAATTATTAAATGACCTTGAAAAACTCGAGGGCTGGCCTGAAAATGTTAAAATTATGCAAAAGAATTGGATTGGAAAAAGTGAAGGCGCTGAAGTTAAGTTTAAAATTGATGGTACAGAAAAAGAATTAACTGTTTTCACCACAAGGCCGGATACTCTCTGGGGTGTAACCTTTATGGCTTTAGCTCCTGAATCTCCTCTTGTTGAAGAATTAACAACTAAAGAACAAAAGAGTGAGGTCGAAAAATTTTTAAACAGAGTAACTAAAGAAGATAAATTCAAAAGAATTGCTCAAGGTGCAAAAAAAGATGGAGCATTTACTGGAAGTTACGCTATTAATCCTGTGAATGGTGAAAAAATACCTATCTATGTTGCAAACTATATTTTATTCGAATATGGAACAGGTGCTATAATGGCTGTTCCAGCACATGATCAGAGAGATTTTGAATTTGCTAAAGAATTTAATTTACCAATTAGAGTTGTTATTAAACCTGAAGGTTCTGATTTAACGGAAGAAGATTTATCAGAAGCATTTACTGAAGATGGTATAATGGTTAACTCAGATAAATTTGATGGTATGAAAAATAGAGAGGCTTTGCCAAAAATTATTGACTGGCTTGAAGAAAATAATATAGGAAATAAAAGCATTCAATATAAATTAAGGGATTGGTTAATCTCAAGGCAAAGATATTGGGGAGCACCAATACCTATAATTTATTGTGAAAAATGTGGAACTGTTCCTGTACCAGAAAAAGATTTACCCGTAAAACTTCCTACAAATGTTACCTTTGAACCAACAGGAAAAAGCCCTTTAACTTATACTGATGAATTTATTAATACCACATGTCCAAAATGCGGAAGACCTGCAAAAAGAGAAGTTGATACAATGGATACATTTGTTGATAGTAGTTGGTATTATTTAAGATATATTAATCCTAAGATGGAAGATAAGCCTTTTGATTCTGATGATGTAAATTACTGGCTTCCAGTTGACCAGTACATTGGTGGTGTTGAACATGCAATATTACATTTGTTATATTCGAGATTTATAACAAAAGTGTTATATGATCTTGGTTATATTAATTTTGTTGAGCCATTCTCCAATCTATTTACTCAGGGAATGATATATAAAGATGGAGCAAAAATGTCTAAATCAAAAGGTAATGTTGTTTCTCCAGATGAAATGGTTGAAAAGTATGGAGCAGATACACTAAGATTATATATGCTATTTATGGGACCACCAGAAAAAGATGCAGAATGGAATGATGCAGGTTTAGAAGGTATTGCCAGATTTATGAATAAAGTATGGATTGCAATGTCTAAAATAATAGAAGTAACAAAAAATGTTGACACAAAAAATATGAAACTAATTACAAAAGAAGAAAAATCTTTAAGAAGAAAATTACATCAAATGATTGGAAAAATAACAAATGATATAGAAAAGAATTTTCAATTTAATACTGCAATTAGTGGTATGATGGAATTAATTAATGAACTTAATTCATATATGAATAATATCTCGAAAAAAGACTGGAATAAAGAATTATTAAAAGAAGTTGCGGAAGATTTTATTATTCTTTTATCTCCTTTTGCACCTCATTTATCAGAAGAATTATGGCATATGATGGGCCATAATACATTTGTTGTCAATGCGAAATGGCCAGATGTTGATGAAAAAGCTCTAGAAGTTGATGAATTAGAAATTGTTGTTCAGATAAATGGTAAAGTAAGATCAAAAATAATAGTTGATGCAAATTCAACTGAAGAAATTATTAAAAATAAAGCATTTGAAGATGAAAAAGTGAAAAAATACATTGAAAATGCAGAGATAAAAAAGGTAATTCTTGTAAAAGGTAAATTGCTTAATATAGTGATTAAAAAGTGATTGGAGGTAAATTATGAAAAATCCAAAAATTCCAAAACCAACTATTAAAAGACTCGCGATGTATTATCGATGTTTGGAAAATAAAAAATCAGCGGGAGTTCAAAGAACTTCATCTAAAGAATTAGCAGAATCGTTACATATTAAAGCAAGTCAAATTAGAAAAGATTTGTCTTATTTTGGAGAATTCGGAAAACGTGGTGTAGGGTATGATATTGATAAACTAATGAATTCAATTAAATCTATTTTAGGGCTTAATAAAAAATGGAGTGTTGCTATTGTTGGAGTTGGAAACCTGGGATCAGCTATTGCTAATTATACTGGTTTGGAAAAAAATGGTTTTTTTATAAAAGTTGCTTTTGATAAAGATAAAACAAAAATCGGGAAACAAATATCAGCTGGGATATTAGTCTATGATATGAAAGATATGAAAAAAATATGTGCTGAAAAAGGGATAGAAATTGCTATTTTAACAGTACCGGCAGAAGTTGCTCAAAAAGTTGCTGAACAATTAGTAGAAACAGGTATAAAAGGGATATTAAATTTTGCACCTACTTCCTTAAGTTTGCCAAAAAATATTGCTGTTGAAAACGTAGATTTCACCATTTCTTTAAAAGCATTAACATATGATATAGTTTCTAATAATAAGAATATATATGAATTACAGGAATAATATGTCGGGGTGGCGGAATTGGCAGACGCGTATGACTCAGAATCATATGGATATTCATCCATGCGGGTTCAAGTCCCGTCCCCGACACCAAATAGCCCGCTTATGCGGGTTTTTTTAATAAGGAAGGTGGTAATATGGGAAAATTGTAT
Organism: Marinitoga sp. 1154; assembly: GCF_013363285.1. NCBI lineage: Bacteria > Thermotogati > Thermotogota > Thermotogae > Petrotogales > Petrotogaceae > Marinitoga > Marinitoga sp. 1154. The sequence continues at coordinate 92,768 of NZ_LBFB01000001.1, forward strand.
ATAATAGGAACACCTATAGGAAATCTGAAAGATATTTCTTTAAGAGCAGTGGAAATATTAAAGAAATCAGATATTATTTTTGTAGAAGATAAAAGAGTAACTATAAAATTATTAAATAATCTTGATATTGGGAAAAAAGAATTATTTACTTTTAGCGAATATAACGCTAATAAAGTTCTTAAAAAAGCTCTGGAAATTATTAAGGAAAAAAATATTTGTTCTCTTGTAAGTGATGCAGGCATGCCTGTAATATCTGATCCTGGTTATCAATTAATAAATAAATGCTGGGAAGATAATGTGGAAATAGATATCATACCAGGTCCAAATGCACCTTCTGCTGCAATTGCTTTAAGTGGATTCCCTGGTTCGAAATATATGTTTCAGGGGTTTTTGCCTCGTGGTAAAAACAAAAGACGTCTTCTTAGAAAAATTAAAGATCTTGGAATTCTTTTTGTTTTTTTTGAATCACCACAAAGGCTAAATAACACTTTAAAAGAAATATTAGAAATAGTTGGTAATAGAGATATTTTTATAGCAAGAGAAATGACAAAAATTCATCAAGAATTATTCAGAGGAACTATTAAAGAAGCTATTGCTCATTTTTCAGAAAGAAATATTAAAGGTGAAATAACAATTGTGTTATCCGGAAAAGAGGGAGAAAGTGAAAATATCTGAAAATAAAAAAATTTTTGAAAATTTAATAGATTTGTTTAATTGGATTCAGATGGAATTGAATGAAACAGAACTTTTTAATTCTATTATAATATTTAATGGAGATATTTCAAAGGCAAAAACAAGCAGTGCTGGTGATTTATTTATAGAAGTTTCTCAAAGAAATGACAAAGGAAAAACTTTTAAAATAAGTGTATTTTTATCAAGATATCATATAAAAACACTTTTAAATAGTCTTGGTTTGAAAAATATCGGAGAATTAGAAAATAAAAACTGGAAATTTTATGGAAAACTTTCTTTCTGGCCTACTTCAGCTTCTTTAGCCATAAGATTACAATCTCTGGTCCCCATTGGAGAATCTAAGCTGGAAAAAAGAAAAAAAGCTATTATAAATAAATTAAAAATAAATGGTTTATTAAGGGAAAGAAAAAATAAATTAGATGATTTACCTCCTATAAGAAAAATTGCTATTATTTCATCTCAAACCGCTGCTGGATATGGCGATTTTATAAAAAACATCAATAAACTTTCTTCACCACCTTTGATTCATCTTTATCCATCACCAATGCAGGGAGTAGAAGTCCCTACAGGTATTAATAAATCATTAGATTTAATCCTGAATTCTAAAATAGATTATGATATTATTGTAATTATAAGGGGCGGTGGTGCTCAATCTGATTTAATGTATTTTAATGATTATGAATTAGCAGAAAAAATCGCTATTGTAAATAATACAATTCCTGTTTTAACTGGTATTGGTCATGAACAGGATATAACTATACCCGATTATGTTTCTTATATAAATTTTTCTACACCTACCGAAGTAGCGAGAGCTATCGTTAATCAAATAGAAAATTTTAATAATAAAATAAATGAAAATTTTCAAAAAATTTATTATATGGTTAATAATATATTTTTACATGCTGAATTTTTTTCAAAAAATGTACTAAACAATATAGATTCAACTATTAATCATCTGTTTGAAAAAGAAAAAAATAAAATGAACTTTTATATTAATTCACTAACTAATTTTCAAAATATATTATCTTCATTTGAAACTTGGTTGTACAGAGAATTAGATTTTATTAATTATGTATCAGAACATATAAATAATAAAATAAATGTTCTATATAATGAAAATATTGCTTTTGAAAAAAATATAAAAAAAGATTTTGATTTACTTGAATCTTATAATTTGAAAAAAATTAATGATTACTATGTTGAAATAACTAAAAATAGTCCTTTTAGCTCTTTTTTAAGTGGAGGAGGCGTTATTATTCAGAAATCCCGAATAATTTCAAGCGTATATGATCTGGATAAAAATAAAGAATTAGAGATTAAACTAAAGGATGGGGAAGTCAAAAGTGATATAAAAGAAATTAAATACTATAGGGAGGATCTAAAATGAATATTGATGAAATTTTGAAAATGACAAAAACAGAATTAAAGAAAAAAACATTTAAAGAAATAACAGAAATGCTTGAATCAATTTCTCAAATATTTCAAAAAAATGGCAATGAATTGGATATTGAATATGCTCTGGAAATTTATAAAAAAGGATTAGATTTGTTATTATTGGCAAAAGAAAAGTTGATAATAGCAAAAGAGGAAAAGGAAAAAATTGATAAGAGATTCGAAGAAATTAAAATGAAATTTGAAAATTAGCTTTGAAATCACCCCTTCGTGTAAAATTGACCGACTTCATTTTACACTTTAGATTTTTATGAATAAAAATCTAAAGGAAAAAAGGTAATTTGCGAGTTATCGCTTCTCTTACTTTTTGGACATGTTATTAGACATAAAAATCAAATGAGGCTTTCGCCTCATTTGAAGTTTTTAAACTTTTATTAGATTTCCTTTTTTTATTTTATATACTTCATCACATATTTTTAATGTAGAATCACGATGTGTTATTATTACTATTATTTTTCTTTCTTTTTTTAATTTTATCAAAATATCGTGCATTAATTTTTCATTTTTTGAATCCATTGCAGATGTAAATTCATCAAGTAATATGATTTGAGGATTAGTTATTAATGCTCTTGCTATTGCAATTAATTGTTTCTGTCCTCCAGATAAACTTATATTTTGAATTTTTTCATCTATACCTTTTTCAAATTTTGACACCATTTTTTCTATACCTGTTATTTTCAAGATTTCTTTTAATCTCTTTTCTGAAATTTCTCTACCCATTAATATGTTTTCTCTTATTGTACAATTTTTAAATAAAACTGGTTCCTGTTCAACAAAACCTATATTTCCTCTTAAAATATTATTATCTATTTCTTCAGTGTTATTCAACATAACCTTTCCATTTTTAGTCTTATATAAGCCCATTAATACATTGAACAGTGTTGTTTTCCCTGCGCCATTTTCACCTGTTATACATGTAATTTTCCCATTTATCAAATCCAAATTTATTGAATTTAAAATTTTTTCACTATCAAAACTAAACTCAATTTTTTCAAGCCTAATAGAATTTATATCTTTTTCTTCTTTTGATTCTACAACAGTTTCTTCTTTATATTTTGTTATTTCAATAACTCTTTTTATTCCTCCCCATGAACTTCTCAGCACCATATTCACTTTCATTAATAATTGCAAAGGTGTCATTAATGTTTGTATATATGTCCAGAATGCTATTAATGTTCCCAAAGTTATCTCATCTTTTATTATTAAATATCCTCCATAACTAAATACACCTACAGTTATTACTCCATTTATAGAATTACCTATTGCCCCGGTTAATTTTATCAATTTTGCAAATTTTTTCCCTATTTTATAATGACTATCAAGATATTTATTTATCATATTCTCTATCCATTTATATGATGACATTACCTTTATAGTTTTAATATTATTTATAATATCTATTAATACACTTGATATTTCGCCGAAGTTTTTTCTTTCAATAATAGAGACCTTTTCTGCTTTTGTATTTACTATTTTCAAAAATAATAATGAACATAAAGTCAAGAATATTGGTACCATTGTAAGTTTCCAATTTAGATAAAACATCATAATAATTATTCCTGATATTTGTAATACTGATAATACAAATACTGGAAATACCTGTGAAACAACAACGCCAACCATTTCAAGATCAGACATTAATTTTGAAATCAATTCACCAGAGTTTATTTTCACAAAAAATTCATAAGGTAGTTTTGTTAATTTTATTGTTATTTCCTTTCTTATATCTCTTTTTGCTTTCAATGCATTAATTTCAAATATTACTTCTCCAAAATATGTTATTATTGATATTCCTAAAAGAGCTGAAATCATCACCAATATATATTTAAACAATATTTGAAAGTTTTTTGCTGGAATTACTGTATCTATCATATATTTTATTAATACCGGAAAGACTAATATAGACACTGCCATCAAACTTATAAAAAGTATTGCTATTATCTGTCTTTTCCAATATCTTTTAAATAAGGTAAATAAAAAATAATAAATTTCTTTTTTTTCTAATTTTTCAATGTTTCCTTTTTCTCCCATATAAATAAATCACCTTCTTTATTATCAGAAAATTTTAAACATCTTGGATCGTGTTTATAAAAATTTCTATAATATTTATATGCTACCGCTCTACAACCACCATTACATATACTAAATTTATTACAATTAATACATTCCTTTATTTCTAAATTGTACCTAAATTTATTCGCTTCTTTAGAAAACCATATTTCTTTTACAGATTTTTTAAATACATTACCATAACTAAACGCTAATTTATCTATACCTTCAACAATATCGCATAATATAACTTCGCCATCAGAACAGACTTGCATGGCGACTTTCGCACCGCCGAAAGTTATATCACCAGTATATTTTTGCAGTCCATAAACAATTTTAATATTTCCTTTATATATTTTTTCATATTTCATCTTTAAAGATAAAGCATAATTTAATTCTTCTTCATTCAAAGTGTTAGAGATATTTCCTCTTCCAACAGGCAATAAAGGAACAACCCTTATTTCTTCAACTCCTAAAAATGGAAGTTTTTGAAATAAAATTTCTAAATCATATAAATTTTTTTTGGTTAATGTAATTCTTCCACGTGTTTTTATATTAAATACATTACACCAATAAAATGCTTCTATTACTTTATTAAATTCTTCTTTCTTTAAGCCTGTTAACTGTGACCATTTTTGATGATCCCATGTGTCTATACTAATTTGTATATTTCTTAACACATTGGCAAAATTCACAGGCTAATATAGGATCTTGACTTTTATTAACTAGATAATACCCTTTTAACATTAATCTTTCCCCCTTTCAAATTTTTACCAAGTTATTGCACAAACAACTATAGCTTCCTGGCAGAAATAACATTCAGATGCAATAATAGGAGTTTTTGATATCGAATAATATCCTTTTAACAATTTAATCCACCTCCTTTCATGATTTAATATAGTATCTTCAAAAATTCTAAAATTATATTGTTTACAATACTTTCATATTGTCTCGAAAAGAGGTTTTCCTCCATAGCTTATAATATAATTGAATTAAACATTTATTTAATTCGGTAAAATAAAACTATTCACTTTTATCTTAATTTTGCTTATAATAAATATAATATTTATATCCTTATTATTTTTTATCATATTGATTGGTCTATTATTTCTGAATTTTCAAATCATGCTGCATAAGCAGAATGATTTTATTTAATTTATAACTTTTTCCTTAGCATTTACCAAGCAATGCTTCTGGTGTTAGTAAAGATGATTATTCTCCTGTTTCCTTAATTAAGACTATTTTTAATAATAATGTGATTTTTTTAACTAAAAACCCTGCAAAATTTTTTGACTTATTTATTTTTATATTATATATGATTTAAAATTTTTATTTTCATTTATTCAGTTTACGATTATTTTAGCAAAAAAAAAATTACATCTGAGTAAATTTTTTATTTCTTATATTTAATAATAAGGTGTATTCTCTAAAAAATCCAAAAGACAAAAACAGAATTAAAGAAAAAAACATTTAAAGAAATAACAGAAATGCTTGAATTAATATCTCAAACATTTCAAAAAAACAGTAACGATTTAGATATTGAATATGCCTTAGAAATATATAAAAAAGATTTGGATTTATTATTAATTGCCAAGGAAAAGTTGTCAATTACAAAGGAAGAAAAAGAAAAAATAGATAGAAAATTTGAAGAGATTAAAGAAAAATTTGAAAGCTAAATAAATATACTAAAATTCTAAGTTGTTTCTAAGGAAATTTTAAGGTCTGTGCTGTATTATAAAAATAGAAAGCTTAGAATTTTGGGGGTGATAATATGAAAAAGATTTTAGGAGTTTTATTATTAATGTTATTAAGTATTTCCATATTTTCCTGGGTTAATATTCCGATTTTAGATGCTAATAAATTGTTTGAAGTGAAGGGTACTATAGACGAAATAAATACTCATGAAAACAGTAGATTTATATTTTTAACATTAAAAGATAAAGTAGATTTCAAAGCGATTTTTCCAAACGCACCAATATTAGAAAAGTGGTTTGAAAACAACACAAATATAACTCTTTATGGGTATTATGTAGAATTAAAAACTGATAAATATTTTATTCCAGTGAAAATCGATTATAAAAACAAAACAGTAGATTTAAGAAAAGAAATCGCTAAAAGGTTATACCAAAGAAAACAATATCAAGATATGATTTATCACAGAAAACTAATGGAATATAGAACACCTTATCCACATATGCAACAATATCCATATCCTTATAATTACAATTATAAATTTAAACGACCTGGGTTTAATCAATCGAATAGATATTTTCCAACCCCATATTATAACCCATACAAACCACCAATTAAATAATACATTAAACAAAAGGCATCCTCAATATTTGTAGGATGCCTTTTATAAATGAATATTCATTTTATAGAATAATTAGGAGCCTCTTTTGTAATTGAAATATCATGAGGATGACTTTCTTTAATACTTGAAGAGGTTATTTTTATAAATTCGGCTTTCTCATGTAAATCATCAATATCTTTTGCGCCAATATACCCCATTCCCGATTTTAGCCCACCTAATAGTTGATATACAACTTCTTTCACTTTACCCTTATAAGGAACCATTCCTTCAACACCTTCTGGAACAAGTTTATCCGTATTAGTTATATTCTCCTGAAAATATCTATCTTTACTGCCTTTTTTCATTGCACTAATTGATCCCATACCTCTATATGTTTTATATTTTCTCCCTTGATATAATATAGTTTCTCCTGGTGCTTCATCTGTTCCGGCAAAAAGACTACCTAACATTACAGTATTTGCACCCGCAGCTAATGCTTTCACAATGTCACCTGAATATCTTATTCCTCCATCAGCAATTACAGGAATATTATATTTTTTTGCAATAGATACTACATCTAAAATTGCAGTTAATTGTGGAACTCCAATACCAGCAACAATTCGAGTTGTACATATTGACCCAGGACCTATTCCTACTTTTAAAGCATCAGCTCCAGCTTTTATCAAATCATACGCTCCCTCTTTTGTTGCAATATTACCAGCAATAATTGGTATCTTTGGAAATTCTTTTTTTAACATTTTTAATGTATCAATAATTTTTTTTGAATGTCCGTGTGCTGAATCCAGCACCAATACATCAACATTGGCTTTTATTAATGCATTGGCTCTTTCTAAAGCATCAGAAATCCCTATTGCCCCGCCAACTAATAATCTCCCCTTTTCATCTCGAGATGCATCAGGATGTTCTATAATTGATAGTATATCTTTTATTGTTATTAATCCTATTAGTTCATTTTTTTCATTTATTATCGGTAATTTTTCTATTTTATTTTGATGTAATATTTTTTTAGCTTCTTTTATTGTTATATGTGGTCCGGCTACTATTAACTCCTTAAATGGAGTCATCAATTCTTTAGCTTTTTTTGATAAATTTGTTTCAAAACGCATATCTCTATTGGTTAATATACCCAATAATTTATTTTTTTTATCAACAACAGGAAGACCTCCAATTTTATACTCATGCATTAAATTTTCTGCTTCACAAATAGGGGTATCAGGATATATTGTTATTGGATCATATATTATACCATTTTCCGATTTTTTAACTTTTTCAATTTCATGCACCTGTTCTTCTATTGACATATTTTTATGAATTATACCAATTCCGCCTACATGAGCCATTGATTTTGCCATTTGGCTTTCAGTAACAGTATCCATTGCTGCGGATAAAAATGGAGTTTTTAAATATATATCTTTTGTTAGCAATGATTTTGTATTCACCTGTGATGGAGTAATTTCACTATACTTGGGGAGTAATAATACATCATCAAAAGTTAATGTTTCTCTAAACATAATATATCTCCTTTCATTCCCATTCAATTGTTGCGGGTGGTTTTGAAGTTATATCATAAACAACTCTACCTATTCCTTTTACTTCATTTGTAATTCTATTAGAAACCTTTTCTAATATTTCATATGGAATTTTTGACCAATTTGCTGTCATTCCTTCAACGCTATCAACACTTCTTATGGCAAGAACATAATCATAATTTCTTTCATCTCCAACTACCCCAACTGTTCTTATCGGAGTTAATACAGTAAATGCCTGCCACACATTGTCATACCAATTATATTTTTTTAATGTTTCTATAAATATAGAATCTGCTTTTTTTAATATATTCAATTTTTCATCTGTAATTTCTCCTATTATCCTAATTGCCAATCCAGGACCTGGAAATGGATGTCTATTTAATATGTGATCCGGTATTCCCAATATTTTACCAAGTTCTCTTACTTCATCTTTAAATAAATTTCTTAGTGGTTCTATTATTTTTAAATCTATATTTTCTGGTAATCCGCCAACATTATGATGACTTTTTATTTTTGCTGTATTTTTCCCTGAAGCAGCACTTTCTATAACATCAGAGTATATTGTTCCCTGAATTAGATATTCAAATTTTCCTTTTGCCTCTACTTCAAAAACCCTTATAAACTCTTCTCCAATTATCTTTCTTTTCTTTTCAGGATCGGTTATTCCACTTAGTTTTTCTAAAAATCTTTTTTTAGCATCAATTATGTTTAAATTTATTCCCATTAATTCTTTGAATATATTTTTCACATCTGTTTCTTCATTAAGCCTTAATAAACCATGATTTACAAAAACAGCTTTTAAATTAGTTCCTATTGCTTTGTGAACAAGTACCGCTGCTACAGAAGAATCAACTCCTCCAGAAAGTGCTATTATTGCTTTTTTGTTTTTTATTTCATTTTTTATTTCCTTTATTTTCTCATCAACAAAATAATTCAAAGACCAATTCTTTTCTAATTTTGCAATTTTAAAAAGAAAATTTTCTATAATTTTATTCCCATATTCAGTGTGTTTAACTTCTGGATGAAATTGAAGTCCATATATATATTCTGAAAATTTTATAGCCGCATTTATATTATTTTTTGTTTTAGCTATGACTTCGCTATTTTCAGGTAATTCGGTAACGGAATCACCATGACTCATCCATGTTGTTATTTTAGATTTCATTCCGTCAAATAATGCGCCTTTTAAATTTCCTATTTCTGTTTTACCATATTCTGAAATTTCTGTTTTTTCAACTTTCCCCCCGAATTTTTTGCTTAATAACTGGAATCCATAACATATCCCTAATATAGGTTTATTAGATTTTAAAATCCATTCAGATAGTAAAATAGCATTTTCATCATTTACACTCATTGGACCACCGGATAAAATTATTGCTCCGATATCTCCTTCTGCTTTTTCATCATGCTGTATAACTTCAGAATATATACCCAATTCTCTCACTCTACGCGCTAATAATTGTGTATATTGAGAACCATAATCAATAATAAGTACTTTTTTCATATACACCTCCTAATAAAAAACGCTCCTCTATAAGAAAAGAGGAGCGTATATTATACACCTACCCCTTTTCCTATAGTCGAATGGTTTACGGCCATTCGGTAGAAACTTCCAGTCCATATTACTGGAATTATATAGGAAAAGTTTTTCATAGTATTAATTTTTATGTATTATAACAACAAAAAACGTTGATTACTTTTCTTTATGGTTAAAAAAAGGTTAATCAGAATATTACATAGTATTTCTAACATACATTAAATATTCTATATTTCCTTCTTTACCTTTTATTGGGGATTCAACTATCCCTAAAATTAAAAATCCTTTTTCCTCAAATACTTTTATAACATTATTTATAGCTTCTTTTCTGAATTTATTTTCTTTTACAACACCTTTAATTAATTTTGATGGTTCCAATTCAAATTGTGGTTTTATTAATACTACTCCTTCTGCGTTATCTTTTATTATTTTTTTTATAGAATCAATAATTTTTGTTATAGATATAAAGGATACATCACATGTAAAAAAATCAATTGGTTCAAAATCATCTTTTTTTAAATATCTTGCATTTGTATTTTCCATTAATATAATTTTTGAATTATTTCTTAACTTTTTGTGCAATTGATTAGTACCAGAATCGATTGCATATATTTTTTTTGCCTTATTTTCCAGTAATACCTGTGTAAACCCACCTGTTGAAGAGCCAATATCCATACATATTTTTTGATTTACATTGATTTTAAATTCATCAATTGCTTTTAATAATTTATAAGCAGCTCTACTTACATATTTTTCCGATTCAATTAATTCCACTCTATCTTCTATTTTTACTTTTTTTGATGGTTTTAATATTATTTTATCATTTACTTTTACTTTTCCATCTTTTATTAATCTGTGTGCTTTTTCTCTTGACTCTGTATAATTGTTTTTTACTAAAAATTGGTCTAGTCTGATTTCCATCATTATTCCTCACTTACTTTTTTTACTACTTTTATTTTGTTATTCTGTATAATAATACTTTTATTTTTCAGATATATAGTTTTCTCTGTATAAATTTTTATAGTATTTTTTATTTCCAGATTTTGATTATCATTATATAATCCACCCGTTTTTAAATCAATTATATATCTTTTCCCACCAAATGTACTTACAAATAATTTATTATTTTCATTTGTTATAGAAGCTGGAGATCTTCCCATATCTTTAATTATATTTCTTAAACCCATCGTTAGAATTTCACCATATGAGGTTATTATATATATTGTGTAATTATCTTCATATGCATATATCGGCATCCCATGAAACTGAATCCCTTTATTTTTTTCTAAAATTCCATATGGCGAAACAAATAAGCTATTTTCTTTTACTATAATATTATCATCACTTTTAGATATCCATACACTTTTATTTTTTCCAGTTATTTCTACTCCGCTTTTTAAATCAAAAATTCCTACTATTTTTTCAAACTCTATTTTTTTTGTTATTGTTTCAGAAGTTAGATATACTGTGTATTCATTATAAATATTTTCAAGATTAAATTTTAATGTTTCATATGGTGTTTCTAAAGTATAAATATTAGGAGGTAAAGATATTCTATTATTTATTTCTATATGTTTTCCATTTAATGTCGCATCTCCTGTATAACCTATAAAATTAACTTTTATCCATCTTTCAGGAACTTTTTGAAAGGTATTACCTATAGATAATCTAATCGGTACTTCAATTTCAAAATTATCTTTTAATATTTTCACTTTAAATTGTTCTGACCAATTAAAAAAAGCAGAAGAAACAATATTACCTGTCTCATCAAATATCTGGCAATCATTTGCTATTAGATAAATTCTTCTTATGAATTCATTTTTAAAAATTTCTTTTATTATTTTTTTATATTCATCTAAATATCCATTATATTGTTTATTATTATATTCAATAATAATATTTGAGGCTTGAACGGTTATTTCAAACTTTTTTGAACTTGTTGATGGAGGAGTTTCAATGTCAGCATATTTATAAACTTCATAAAATATGTTGGAAAACAAAGAAGTAGGGCCTTTGTATATTAGCCCTATTTTTTCTTTCGAAAATATTATAATTGAAATTAAAACAACACCGAGTAAAAATACAAACCTTGCGGTGGTGCTGATGCTGGCGCTTTTGATCGGCTTTTCGCCTCCAATATTTCTTTTATATATTCTGGATTCCAACTTTCTGTTCCCACCTTTACCAAAGCACCTACAATATTTCTTACCATTCTTCTCAAAAATGACTGTCCCTCTACTCTTATTAATATTATATTATTTTTCATTTTTAAAATTCTGATTCTATATATGGTTCTTACAGGGTTTCTTTCATCATTGCCTGTTTTAAAAGTCGTAAAATCATGTTCTCCTTCTAAATGTTTTGCAGCTTCTCTCATTTTATTAATATTTAAATTGTATGGAAACCACCATACCCTATCTCTTAAAAATATGTTTGGCTCGTTATTTTGATAAATATAATAATGATAAATCCTTTTTTTTGCTTCGTGCCGTGGAGAAAATTTTTTGCGAACATCAAATACACTACGAACATATATATCTTCTGGTAAATTGGCATTCAATGCATCTTTTATATTTTTCAAAGTCATTCTTTCGTTTGGAACATCAAAAGCTATAATCTGACCATAGCCATGAACGCCAGTATCCGTTCTTCCGGCTCCCCAGGAAATAATTTTTTGCTTAAATATCCTTTTTAGTGTTTTTTCAAATTCTCCCTGAACTGTTCTTACCTTAGGTTGTCCTTGAAACCCGTTAAATTTTGTACCATCATATGCAACTACTGCAGCAACTCTTCGCATTTTTTACCTCCATTATAATACACCTCTTTCTTTTAAAACACCTGTTTCTAATAATTTATAAGCTATTTCTTTTTCCTGTTTTTCCAATAATTCTATATTTTTTGAAAATAATTTTTCATATATTCTAATTAGATATAAATTAGCAAATTTAGAAATGTACATTTTCAAAGTTTCTTTATGTGTGTCATCTATATCTTTAACAAATGTTTCAAGCCAATCTTCATAGTTTTCTCTTACTTTTTTTGTTTTTATAAGCGCATTAAACTCATGTATTGTTTCATAAAGCCCGATAAATTCTGATATTACCTCTATATAATCACCATATAATTCTCTAATTTCCTCAGAAAGAAAATCTACAAATGAAACTTTTAAATATGAAGCAATTCTTTTATCAATCTTTAAAAATCTTTTTAATCCTACTAAATTACCTCTTTTTTCTTTTAAAATGAAATAACCTAAAATACCATTATTAAAATTTTTTATATTATTCAGGTCTTCATCGCCATACAATATTATTTTAATAGTTTTATGATCTATGAATTCACATTTTTTGGGAACATAAAAATCTCCATTATTTGTAATTAATAACAGATTAGGTTCCATATTTCCACCTCAAAATTCTATCATTATCTTAATTGCTTCCTTTGCAGAATATATGATTTCTTTTACTTCATTCTCATTCTTACCTTTAACCAATAAATAAAATTTTATTTTTGGTTCTGTACCTGATGGCCTTCCAATAATTTTTAATTTATTACTATAGTTTAATTCAACAACGTTAGATTTTGGAAATTCGTTATTTTCTTTTAAATAGTCTTTTAGCTCTAATAATTTTAAATCCCCTATTTCTGCTGGAGGTAAATCTCTTAACCTTTGCATTATGTTATTTATCTTTTTTAATCCTTCTAATCCTTCAAATGTGAAGGATATGTTTTCTTCGAAATAATATCCATATTTTCTTCTCAATTCTTCTAAATAATTATTCAATGTTTTACCTTCATTAATATTACGAGAAACCATTAATGCAACTAATCCCGCTGCAATTATCGCATCTTTATCTCTTGCATGGTCATTTGCTAAATATCCATAGCTTTCCTCAAATCCAAAAATAAATTTTTTATCTCCTAAACTCGCATGCTTTTCTAATTTTTCACCTATGAACTTAAATCCTGTTAATGTTTCTTCAACATCCACGTTAAAATCTTTCGCTATTGATTTAATCATATCTGTAGTTACTATTGTTTTTATAATAACTCCATTTTCTGGTAATATATTTAAAGATTGCATTCTTGTTAATATATAGTGAGATAACATAATACCTATTTGATTTCCGGTAAAATCAATATATTCTGAATTTTCTTTAATATATATACCAAGCCTATCTGAATCAGGATCAGTTGCCATTACTAAATCGGCATTTTCTTTTTTTGCATATTCCAATGCTAATTTAAATGCATCTTTCTCTTCAGGGTTTGGAACTCTTACTGTAGAAAAGTCTGGATCTGGTATAGCTTGTTTTTCAACTACTTTTAAGTCAAAACCTAATCTACCAAGTAATTCTTTTACAGGTTTTAATCCGGTACCATGTAAAGGAGTATATACAATTTTTATATTATTTTTTAAATGAGGTTCTAAAAATCTCAAATAACTTTCAAGAGTATTTAAATATTCATCAAATACCTCTTCAGATACCCAATTAATACTACCATCATGTAATCCCTGTTTAAATTCTATTGTTTTTATATCTTCAAAGTAGTCAAGTTTATTTATTTCTTTTATTACACTATTTGCAACATCTGGAACAGCTTGAGTTCCATCGGAAGTGTATATCTTATAACCATTATATTCTGGTGGATTATGACTTGCAGTAATTATTATACCCCCTGTAGCTTTCAAATATCTTACAGCAAATGAGAGTATAGGAGTTGCGGTAACTTCTTTAAATATATATACGTTAATGCCGTTTGCAGCTAAAACTGACGCTGCCATCTTTGCAAAATCTAATGAATATTTTCTTGTATCATATGCAATCACTACGGATGGGAATCTACATACTTTTTTTAAATAGTTTGCAAAGCCTTGTGTTGCTCTGGCAACAGTATGTATATTCATTCTATTTGTTCCTACACCAATTTTTCCTCTCAAACCACCAGTTCCAAATTCTAAATCTTTAAAGAAACTATCTAAAACTAAATCTTTATTATTTTTCATTTTTTCCATCTCTAATTTTAAAGAAGAATCAGCATATTTAAACCATAATTCAAACTTTTCAGCTGCTATATCCTCTATGCTTTTCATAATTCCTCCTCCTTGTTATTCTATTTACAATGATATTATAACACAAATTTATTATATTTAGTTTTCATCAAAATTTTAAGGTAAATTAAAATTGCAACAAGCAGCCAAAGGCTGCTTGTTGTCTTTAAAATTTAAAATAATTTTTGATCGGGAAAATAAGAAATTTCAAATTTTTCATTTACACCTATTACGTCTATTCTTGTTTCATCGAAATCAACAGAAGTATGTTTAATAAAAATATTAGCAACAGCTATAATTTTTTTTAATTTTTTATAATTTACTCTATATGCTGGATTTTCTAAATAATCTTTTCCACCTTTAACTTCAATAAATACTAAACATTTTCCATCAAGTGCTATTATATCAATCTCACCAATTCTTGTGGTGAAATTTTTTTTTAATATTTTAAATCCTTTTTTCTGTAAATATTTTATAGCTGCTAATTCATATTTTTTCCCTTTATCGTTCATATTAACTTTGAATACCTGGTACTTTTAATAAATTATCTTTTTTTTCGGGAAATTCATTTACTATATTTTTAATAAATTCCGATGTTTTTTCAATATCTTCATGAAAAATATTTTTTAATATTTTTTCAATTGGAGAAAATAGAGGCTCAACATTTTTTATATTCACTTCATCTATCATTTCCATATATTTTAGAATTTCATTTAAATCTCTTTTAATTATTTCTTTTTCATCATCAGATAACTCAATCATCGATAATTTTTCTAATTTTTTTATTAATTCATCATTGACATCAATCATTTTAATTCCTCCTAAATTAAAATTAATTCCACATAAATTGCAGAAAGTATAAGATTGGATATTACTATAAGGAAAGCATATTTGAAAAACTCCAGGAATTTTATTTCCTCATTTTTAAATTGTTTCAACATTGCTAAAGCTACTATATTAGCTGATGCACCAATGGGGGTGAAATTTCCACCTAAACATGCCCCCAGTGATAAAGAATACCATAATGGATCTAAGTTAGAAAAAATTGCTGGATTTATATATTGCAAATTTTTTATAACAGGAATTAATGTTGCAGTAAAAGGAATATTATCAACAAAACCTGAAATGACTCCCGCAATTCCTATAAGCATCATAGCAAAACTTCTCATGGAATTACCGGCAATATCAACCAAAAAATAAGTAAAATCCTTTAAAATTCCTGTTTGAACTAAACCACCAGTCATAATAAATAATCCAAAGAAGAATAGAATTGTACCCCATTCAACTTCTTTCAAAATCTCTTCAACTTCATTTCTATCAAGTAATAACAAAGCTAAAAATCCTATAAATAAAGCTATTGTAGAACTTTCCATTTCAAGCTGATGCTGAAAAATAAACAGAAATAAGGTTAATATCAATAAAAACCATGAAATATAAAAACCTTTTTTATTCTTTATTGCAGATTTAGGATCAAATGATTTTATTTTTTCAACTTCAATTTTAAAACCCAATTTTTTCTTAAAAAAAAGTATTGTAAGAATTTGCATTACAAAAAGATTTAAAAAAGATATTGGACCATTGTTTATAAAAAACTCTGTAAAACGCAGTCCTGCAGCACTTGCAATCATTATATTCGGTGGATCTCCGATGATTGTTGCAGTTCCTCCAATATTTGATGCCATAATTTCACCAAAAATAAAGGGTAATGGGTCAACATCCAGCGAATCTGTTATTGCCAGAGTTACAGGAATGAAAACCAGAACAGTTGTAACATTATCTATTATAGCAGACATGAGGGCAACTGTAAATGTTAAACCGAAATAAAGTATATACCCATTTTGATGAAATGCTTTTAAAGTTATTATTCCAAGATACTCAAAAAGTCCACTTTTCTTGATAACAGAAACAAAAATCATCATACCCATTAATAAATATATTGTGTTTACATCAACATAGTTCTTTATAGCTTCTATATGATTTTCAAAAATACCCAATATCATCATAATAGTGGCGCCAAGTATCGCGACAATTGTTCTATTAACTTTTTCTGTAATTAATAATGTATAAGAAAAAAGAAAAATAAATAATGTAATAATGCGTTCCGTAAAATCATCCCCCTATATAATCTTTAATATTACTGATTATATCATTTATTTTAGATGGATCTTTCCCCCCTGCCTGGGCAAAGTCTGGTCTTCCGCCACCTCCACCACCTAATTCTTTTGCGATTTTTCTGGCGATATTTCCAGCATGATACTTTCCTGACAGATCCTTTGTTACTTTTACTATAAAATTAACCTTTTTATCTTTTTTATTAAACAATATAATTATTCCGCTTTTAATTTTATTTTCAGCAATATCGGTTACATTTCTTAAAACGTCAGAAGCAACACCTTCAAATATTTTCATATAAATCTCAATATCATCATATTTTTTTATGGTGAAAACACCCAAAGATTGGGAAGTAAGCTTTTCCTGTAATCTTTTTATCTCTTTTTCCTGCTCTTTAATTTTTTCTAACAGGGTTAAAATTCTTGGAACGATTATTTCTTGAGCTACTTCAAGATGTTCTGAAATAGTATTGATTTTGTTCTCAAGATCATTTACATATTCCAATGTTTTCATTCCAGTTATCGCTTCAATTCTTCTAACTCCAGCTGATACTGCTGTTTCAGATAATATCTTAAATAAACCTATTTCTCCGGTGTAAGAAACATGTGTACCACCACATAATTCTGAACTAAAATCAGCTATTTTTACCACTCTAACTTTGTCACCATATTTTTCTTCAAATAATGCCATTGCATTTTCATTTTTTGCATCTTCAAGAGCTTTTATTTCTGTAATTACCTTTATATTTTCTAATATTTTTTCATTTATTAACTCTTCAATTTTTCTAATATCTTTTTTTGACACTGATTCATAATGCGTAAAATCAAATCTTAGTTTTTCATCAGTAACTAATGAACCAGCCTGTTTTACATGAGCCCCAAGAACTTCTCTCAACGCTTTATGTAATAAATGTGTTGCTGTATGATTTTTCTTTATTGCATTTCTTCTTTTTTTATCTACTTCAAGGGTTGCTTTTTCTCCAACTTTTATTTCTCCATTTAATATTTTACCATAATGTCCTATAACTTCATTGTTTATAATTTTAGTATCTACAACCTTAAATTCAAACTTTTCATTCTTTATTACACCAGTGTCCCCTATTTGCCCACCTTTTTCTGCATAAAATGGAGTTTTTGAGGTAATTACTACTATTTCCTCACCTTTTTTCGCATTTTCCAATATTTCTTCATCTTTTACTATATATAATATTTCGCTCTCATCTTTTAAATTTTCATATCCTGTAAACTCTGTTGTTTTTAATTCATCACCAATATATTTAAAAGCTTTGTTTATTTTTGTATATTCTTTTTCACCAGCAGCATCTCTGGCTCTTTGACGCTGTAATTCCATATATCTATTAAATTCTTCCTCGTCCACAGAAAAATTATTTTCTTCAGCAATTTCTCTGGTTATATCTAAAGGAAATCCATATGTGTCATAAAGTTCAAAAGCAAAACCGCCATCTATTATATTATTTTTAGAATTCTTTATATAATCCATCAATTTCTCAGTACCTTTATCAAGAGTTTCCAAAAATCTTTTTTCTTCAGCTTCCACTATATTTTTTATGAAAGACGCTTTTTCAGAAATTTCTGGATATACATCACCATAATACTCAATAACTACATCTATAATTTCATTCATAAATGGTTCTTTTTTTCCTAATAATGCACCATGTCTCAATGCTCGTCTTAAAATTCTTCTTAAAACATAACCTCTTCCTTCATTTGAGGGTAAAATTCCTTCTGATACTAAAAATGTTACAGCTCTTGAATGATCGGCTATAACCTTTATTGATACATCTGTTTTTTTATCATTTTTAAATTTTATGCCAAATATATTTTCTATTTTATTTATGATTGGTGTAAATAAATCTGTTTCAAAATTATCATAAACTCCCTGTACAGCTGCAGTTATTCTTTCCAATCCTGCTCCAGTATCAATATTTTTTCTTGGTAGGGGTTGTAAATTCCCATTTTCATCTTGATAATACTCTGTGAAAACTAAATTCCATATTTCAACATATCTTCCACAATCATCTTCAGGGGTACATTTTTCTGGATCAGGACATAAATCTTTACGTCCTGTATCATAATATATTTCTGAACTTGGACCACATGGTCCTGTTGGACCTACCGGCCCCCACCAATTGTCTTCTTTTCCAAATCTCATAATTTTGCTTTCTGGTATTCCAATTATATCTTTCCATATATTATATGCTTCATTATCATCATAATAAACTGATACCCATAATTTTTCTGGGGATAATTTCAAAACTTCTGTAAGATATTCCCAGGCAAATTTAATTGCACCTTCCTTAAAATATTCACCAAAAGAAAAATTACCCAACATTTCAAAAAAGGTTTGATGGCTTGCAGTTCTACCAACATTTTCAATATCATTTGTTCTTATACATTTTTGACATGTTGCAATTTTTGTATATGTAGGTTCCATTTTTCCCCAAAATATGGGTTTAAACGGAACCATCCCTGCAACGGTAAACAATAATTGAGGGTCAGATGGAATTAATGGAAAACTTTTCATTATTTTATGACCCTTTTCTTCAAAGTATTTCAAAAATGATTCCCTGATTTCTTTTGAATTCATATAATCCCTCCATTATATACCAAATATTTTCATTAAAAAATAAAATGCTGGTGTTAAATATAATAAACCATCTATTCTATCATACATACCACCATGACCGGGTAATGTCTCGCCAGAATCTTTTAAATTATAACTTCTTTTGTATGATGATTCTGTAAGATCACCTATTGTATCTATTATTCCAACCAGTAATGCGAAAAATATGGCCTGAATTGGACCTATTAAATTCAAGTTAAAATAAGACCTTATATATTCATACAAAATTATATATAAGTAAGTTAATATAATCCCACCAATTAAACCTTCAATACTTTTTTTCGGTGAATAATTTGGAGATAATTTGTGTTTACCAAAATTCAAACCAACAAAAAAAGCTCCTGCGTCATATATCCAAACAGAAGTTAATATTAATATACTTGTAGTCGCACCATAGTTTAAATTTATATGGTAAAAATATGATAAAAATAACGATATTGAAATAAGAGCGAAAACAAAATTTTCTATGGCTATTTTATATTTTTTGGTATCTTTTAGATATATTAAACTTAGTCCTGAAATTGCAATTATCGTTATAATATAAATTGTAATGGGATCAAAAATAAATAATCCAGAATAATAAGCCCTTAATGCGAAACCATATACAGCACTTGTTAATGCCACTATTATAGATAGAAATACTTTATATTCATATTTGAATTCTTTTAATGTCATTTCAAAATATTCTAATGATGTTATTAATATTATTGATGTCGCTAACCCGATAGTTGTAGGTAAAGAAAAAAATGAAAAAACAACAGCTGGCCCGAGAATTATTCCAGATAATGTTCTAATAAATAAATTTTTTTTATTTACTGCCATTATAATCCCTTCTTTCATCTGATTGAATACCACCAAATCTTCTATCTCTGCTTGAAAAATCTTTTATAGCCTTTTCTAAATCTTCTTTGGTAAAATCGGGCCATAATACATCTGTAAAATATAACTCAGAATAAGCAATTTGCCATAATAAAAAATTGCTTATTCTGACTTCTCCAGATGTTCTAATTATTAATTCAGGATCCGGAATATCCGGTAAATAAAGATTATTTGATATATCTTCAATTGAGATCTTTTCTGCTTTTTTTAAAATTAGTTTATTTACCGCATCAACAATTTCACGCCTTCCACCATAATTTACAGCTAAAATGACGTCTATTTTTGTATTATTTTTACTTTTTTCTTCTATTCTTTTGCATACATCATATACTTTATCCGGAAGTTCCTCAATTCTTCCTGTGAATCTAACTCTTACATTTTCTTTTATTATTTTATTTAGTCTTGATTCCAGATATCTTACCATAAGTGAAAAAAGAAAATTTACCTCTTCTTTCGGTCTCTTCCAATTTTCAGTAGAAAAAGAGTATAAGGTTAAATACCTTATACCCATATCAGAAGCCCATTGTATTACATCTTCCGCCACTTTTGCTCCACGTTCGTGACCAACAGTTCTTTTTAAACCTCTTTGCTTAGCCCATCTACCATTACCATCCATTATAATTCCAATATGTTTTGGGATTCTCAAGATTCCATTATCTCCTTTTCTTTTTTGTGGAACACTTCGTCAATTTTGTGTTCATGATCTTTTAATATTTTTTGAATCTCATCTTCCAATTTTCTTGCATCATCTTCCGGTATTTCACCGTTTTTTTGTTTTTCCTTTATAACCTTCATATCTTCTCTTCTGATATTTCTTAAAGCAATTTTAAACTCTTCAGCTAACTCTTTTGCATGTTTTACCCATTTTTTTCTATCTTCAACAGTTGGATTTGGAAATTTCACTCTTACAACTATACCATCAGTTGATGCCATCATACCCAAATTTGCAGCATTAATTGCTTTTTCGATTTTTGAACACAAACTTTTATCCCACGGAGTAATAACAACAGTTCGGTCTTCTCCAACACTTAAAGTTGCTGTTTGATTAATTGGTGTAGGTGTTCCATAATAATCAACTAAAACTTCTTCAAACATGGCTGGAGAAGGTCTTCCAGTTCTGAGTTTTTTATATTCATCTTCAAGATGCTTAACTGTTTTATCCATTTTTGATTTTGCTTCCTTTAAAACGGGATCCTTTAATGACACAATATCCACCTCCATATTTGTATTTATATTAATAATTTTAAATAATATTATTTATAATGTACAAAAAGCATTGTATCATTTATAAATTCAAAATATTCAGGTTTCATATAATCAAAAAAAACTTTTATATTCTTAGGTTCTAAATACCAAAAAGCTCTTGGATCTTTGTTTATTATATTATCATCTAAATTAAATATTACAAATAAATTTTCTGTTATTGTTTTTAAATATTTTAAGTCTTTTATCAAGTCTCTGGAAAATTCCGGATTGAAAAAAACAACTGTATCATATGATTTTTTAAAATTCCTATCTTCGATATACTCTAAATTAGATATTGTAATGTGTTCCTTATTGAAAAACGGATTTATTGAGTTAATCTCTAACAAATTATCTTTTTGTAGTAATTCAGAAAGAATATATTTTAATTTATGATTTTTTAAAGGGTCTGGATATATTAAATTAAAATACTTAGAATATCTCTTTAAATAATTATCTAAATTTTTCATTGCATTATATGTTGGACGTGGAGAAATATAATATAAACCTGTTATTTTAGATTCATACCAGATTTTTATAGGATTTATTACCGGAAGAACAGAAATTATTTCACCTATATTTAATACATTAACTATTTTATCATATTTATTTTCTATTTTTTCTTCAAAATAAAAACCTGTATAATTATAATTCCCACCAGTCAAATCTGCTAAAATAGGGTTTAAATTTAGCGCTTTCTCCAAATATAATTTAGCTTTTTCAAATTCTTTACATTCCTTATAGTAATTATATAATCTCAAACTTACAAAAGCTTTAAAATATTTATTTTTTGTTATTTCAAAAACTTTTAATAATAATGATTCAAACAATTCCTTATTTTCATTTTTTATTTTTAATCCGTATATGAATTTTAATTCAGGAAATATATCTCCAAAATAATAATCAAATAAAGCAATTTCTCGATAATCAAAGATATCTATATTAAAGAATAATTCGGTTTTTTTGCTCATTTCTTCTTTTAATTCAACGTAAGCTGGAATAAGTTCTTCAGGTTCCATATGAGTTAATATATCTTCTATTAATACCTGAACAAATCTGGCAAGTGATTTCTCTAAACTTACCACTTTTTTATATCTCGATTTTGCTTCATTAAATCTTCCGTTTTTTGTAAGAATATCTGCAATTAATAATTCTATTACAGCTTTTTCTTTGTCAGAGCTAATATCTTTTCTCAATCTTCTTATTTTTAATAATAATTCAAGTAGTTGTTCAAAATCTTTATCAAATATATCATCTATAAATGTCAACAAAAAACCTATAATATTTTTTTCATCTTTCAATCTATCAACAAAATATTCTAAAAATAAATATGGGTTTTTATCCTTTGTTTTTTCAAATATTATGTCATATTTTTTTATCGCTTTGTTCGTAGATTGAAGAAAAAATTCAGAATTATTAATTATATTAATATGAATTTCTTTTAGTACTTTTAATAATTTTTGCTTATTATTGTAATTTGTTTCTTTAGCAAACTCATCAAAAATTAAATCATATAACTTTATAATTTTTTCGTTATTTTTTTTATAATTTAATTCTTTTATAATCTTATCTATATCTTTTAAATCTCTCATTTTAACCTTTGCCATAGTTAAAAAAACCAATCCTTCATTTTTTCTAAACAATGATTGCATTGACCATGTAATTTCACCACGTCTATTTTCGAAAATATTTAAATATTTTAAGAAATCCAGAGAAGCTCTCTTTAAATTTTCCCAATCTCTTTTATTAAAATAAACATTCATTAAACCATAATAAGCATCTAAATTCCATCTTGAACCTATTTTAAACCATTTTTCGGCATCATCCCAATATCCTTTATTCATCAATTCTATTCCCCACAAAAACATAAATTCAACAGTCATAGGTATTGGTTTATAATCTTTTTTCTGTACATCTTTTAATAGTTTCTTTGCTATTTTGTATCCAATTTCCATTTTTTCAATGTGTTTTTGAGCAATTGATAATGTTTTCATGTATTGAATTAAATAGTATAAATCATTCGGTTTCTTTTCTAAATACTTTTCAATAAGCGCTAATGTCCTTTCAGTTTTTTGTTTTCTTCTTAATCTCGTCCAGATATATCCGTAATGTAATAATTCAAGATCTACTTTTACATTTTTCCCTTTATATACAGGTTGATTATGAACAATATTTTCATATTTCACCTTACCATTTCTAAAAAATCTTGCTGTGCTTGCAAGTTCATAATTCTTTTTTTCAAAATCTAAAAAATTTACAGTAGGTATATAAACTGCTACTATATCATTTTCTAATGATTTTAAGTATTTTCTGATATTATTTTTCAAATTTTCTGAAGCTTCTTCATCAGCATCAATTATAAATACCCATTCAGATGTTGCATATTTCAACGTTTCATTTCTTGCATCTGAAAAATTTCCATTCCATGGAAAGAAATATATTTTATCTGTATATTTTTTTGCAATTTCAACTGTGTTATCTGTTGATCCTGTATCAACAAAAATTATTTCATCACAAAAATCTTTTATACTGTTCAAGCATCTTTCTATATTCTGTTCTTCATTTTTTGCCATTATACATGCGCTTATCAAACCTTTTTTCATGAAAAATCCCCCATTCAAAACAATTTTAATATATTATTTTTTCTCGTTTTTTCATCTGAGTTATCTTCGTAAATTATATCAATTTTAATCAGATGATTTGTTAAAGTAGAATATAATAATTCAAGAATTGTAGAACTGTTTTTAACTATTTGATATTCCAATAGATTTTCTTTTTCATATAAAATTTTTATATAATCATCTTTTTCATTTATTTTGGCATTTTTTAATGCAAAATATAAACCTAAATTCATTTTTTCTTTTTTATTTAACAATATATCAAGCACTTTAGAAGTCAATTTTTCTGTGGTATTATTAATATTTTCTTTGTAAGTTTTTATATTAGAAAGATTTATTTCTTCATCCTTTTCATGATAGATTCCAGAAGATAATAATAATACATTTACATCAAATAGTATTTTTTTATTTTCAGAATATTTTATTTCTTTCAGTAATTCTGATAATTTTTTTGCTATGTATAAGTTTTTCTCTAATGTTTCATTATTACGAATATTATTTAATATATACTCTAAAATTTCTTCCAGAAAAACTTCAATTTCTTTTCCTTCATTAAAAATCATAGAAGATATATTCAATAATTTTTCATTATCTTTTTTATATATTGCATTTAAAAAATCCTTTACTATTTTTTCATCAAATAAACCCAATATTTTTATTACATCATTCTGAGTAATATCAGTATTTGAGAATTTCAAAAGTTGTTCTAAAAGAGATAATGCATCTCTTGCTCCACCTTTTGCTTTTTTGGCAATTAAATTAGCTGCATCTTCGGTAATATTTCTATTCTCTTTTCTGGAAATATTTATAATATGCTTTGAAATTTCTGCTTCAGAAATATTTTTAAATTGCAAAACTTGAGCTCTTGATATTATTGTTTCTGGTACCTTTTCAAGATTTGTTGTAGCTAATATAAATATTACATGTTCTGGTGGCTCTTCTAAAGTTTTCAAAAGAGCATTAAATGCCTCTTTTGTTAACATATGAAATTCATCAATTATATATACTTTATACTTACCCGAAACCGGCCTAAAATTAGCTGCATCTCTAATTTTTCTAATTTCATCTATTCCTCTATTAGAAGCGGCATCAAGTTCAATAACATCCATAAAACTACCATTATTTATTGCTATACATTTTTCACATGAATTACATGGATTATGACCATTTGGATTTTCACAATTTAATACTTTACTTAAAATACGTGCAGTTGTCGTTTTACCAGTTCCTCTAGGGCCAGAAAATATATATGCATGTGAAATTTCATTTTTTTCTATAGATTTTTCAAAGTATTTTTTGATATGTTCCTGTCCAATTAGTTCTTCAAAGGTTGAAGGTCTGTATTTTCTATATAAAGTAATCATTCAATCTCCTCCTGATAAATTGTCAGTTAAATTATATCATATTATTTCAAAAATAAAAAGGGGAATCCTCCCCTTTTTAAGTATTGACACACTTTTCAAGAGCTAAAACTATTTCACAATCAAATTTTTTGGGACAATTATCTTTCAACATTTTTAAAACCCTGTCTTTTGGCCATGGCTCTTTATATACTCTTTTTGCAGTTAATGCATCATAAATATCCGCAACAGCTAAAATTTTACCAAATAATGATATTTTATCTTCTGTTTTATTATAAGGATATCCGCTTCCATCCAATTTTTCATGATGTTCAAGAGCACCTAAAGGTATATTTTTGGATATAAAATCTATTTCTGATAATAATTTTGCTCCAATAATTGTATGAGATTGAATTATTTTAAATTCTTCTTCAGTAAGTTTAGATGGTTTATTCAATATTTCATCAGGTATCCCGATTTTTCCAACATCATGTAAAAGTGCTGCAATTTCCAACTCTTCTAATAGAGAATCATTAAATCCCAATTTTTTCCCGATTTTAATTGCAAGATCCGATACATTTTTTGAATGAGTATGGGTATAATTATCTCTCAAATCTATTGCCGTTGCAACTGCAAGAATAATACCTTTAATTGTACTACTTAAATCATCATATATTTTTGAATTCATCAATTTATTTGATATCAATGAAGAAAAAAGTTCTATTATATGTTTATCTTCTAAGGTATAATTATCTTCTTTTTTATTGACAGTTTTTTTATTGACAGCTTCTAAAACACCTATAACCTCGTTTTCAAAAAACAACGGAGTAGCAATTAAATTTTTTGTTTTATATTTAGCCTTTTTATCTGTTTTTTTAAAATGTAAAGGATTATTTTGCGCATCATTTATTATTATAGTTTCCTTTTTTTTGAAACATTCTCCAGCAATAGAACCTTCAATTGGCACATCTATTGTTTCTATATTTCCACTGGCACCACCAGAAGTAATATAGAAGTTTAACATTTTTTTATTTTCATTATAAAGTAATATTGATGCGCCATCTGAAGATAACAATTCTCTTAAGGCCTCTTCTGTGTATTTTAATACAGTTTCTAACTTAAAATTACTACTAATTAATTTTAAAGTTTCTAAAATATGCCTGCCTTTAAATTTCATATTTATAGCATCTGTATAATCAAAACCATTAAAAAAATTTTTTAATGTTATTATTTCAAGTTGTGTTAATTCCCTTTCTGCATAAATTTCTACATTCTCATCAATTTCTATAAAAAAATCTGTTATTTCCCCATAAAGCTTATCATTAATTTTTAAACCTTTTAACTCAAACTTTTGTATTGCAATATCTACCATTTTTAGAACTCCTTTGTTTCAAAATTAAGCGTATATTCAAATTTTTGTTTTTTCATATTATAGGTTATAGAATATATTACACCAGAATTTTCTAAAATCGGGTAATAAATAAAGCCCTGTAAATTTGTATTATTATTCAAAAAGACATTTTCAACTGTGCTATCTTCTAAAAAATTATATTGCATATAACTAAATCCTGCTGTAAGTTGTGGAATTCCACCTAATGATGGTATATTTAAAGTCATCTGGCCTGTTAATAAGCTATCTCTATTCTCGCTAAATAGTTTATTATAATTAATTAATATATTTAAATATGGAGAAATTGAAAAAACGGATTTTCCAACTATGCCAAAAGATGATTTGTTATTTAAATTCATATATATACCATTTGCAGAATTGTATTCATAATACGGATTAAGATATTCCATATTAAAACCATCTGACAAATAATTTATTCCAAGCATAAATTGAAAATAAGGAGGGAAGTTTATAATAGGCCCAGCAAGAAGACCATATACTATTGTTCCATCATTGGTTAAAACTACATCACCTTCTACTCCAAGCCTAAAAAATAGAATATCTTTATATATTGTTGTTAAATATGCCTGGTTAAATTCATTTTCCGGTTTTTCTTTATTAAGATTCATTATAGCAGTAACTTCTATGTTGAATATACTTAAATCTGCATCGAGATACGCAAAAAATACATTTGATGTTTGTTGATAATTAAACGGTATTAGTGATGTTATTTCATAAGGAACATGTCCTCCAATCTTAATATTTCCGAATCTAAGTTCAGTATCAATTACTCTGGAGTAAGGTATAGTATAATTATTCATAAAAAGCCCTAATCCTTTTGTATAAGACTGACTTATACCATATCTAATATAAAATGTAGAAAAATCAAATTTTAAATAATTAATAGATAAAGCGCTTAAAATATTCTCTGAAGGAGATGAATTTTCAGTTGGAAGACCATAATATAACGGACTATCTATATCTTCTTGATAAGCATTAAAACCAATTCCTATTCCAAAAGGACCAAAATCGAAATTTGGTGCAAAAGAATATACTAAATAACTATTAACTCCTTTTTGCTGTTTACCAAAAGAAATATTTCCTATATTTGCTTTAGTTGTCTGCTGCTCTTCAGCTTGCTTTGTTTTTTCTTCAGATTTTTTTTCTGGTTGTTGTTCTTCTGAAGGCTGCTCTTCAGTTTTAGGAGAAATTTCATTCTCATAATTTTCTAATGGTTTATCTAAATTTTGAATATTTGGTTTTGGTTGTTGCGGAGAATAACTAAACATATTACCTGCAGTTACAGGAAATAATTGATTATTAACCATTGTATATACTGTGCCTTCAAATGTCCTGATTTTAGTATTACCATTAATATTTTCAAATCCAAATTCTGTACCTCTAACTCCTGCAACTACAGAACCAGAACCAACCAGATATTTTGATCCTGGAGCCAAAATTTCTTTGATTTTATTAATTGTAGCTCCTTTTTTTAATTCATATTCGATATCAATATCTCCACTTTCTGAAACTCTTAAACGTTTGATATATAATTGTGTATCAGCAGCTACTTTAATTTCTATATTTAAATTAGGTTCTTTTAAATGCACAAAACCATTTTCTAATGTTAATAGTTCTGATTTTTCCTGGATTACAGTTTTTGTTGCAAGAGAATCCCAAACATCATTATTTGGTTTTTTATATAATACATTACCTTTCTTTTCTAAAATAACTAATTTCGTTTCTGGTATATCTATTTTTTCTTCAACAACTTTTAGTTTAAGCATTTTTTCAAAAGTTTTATCTTCATTAAAAAAAGTAATAGTTGTTTCTGCAGGAATCAATGGTGCTAAGAAAGTAAGATTTGCTTTTCCATCAACTAAATCAAATCCATCAAATAGTATAAATGGGTCATCAAAACCTCCACTAGTCACATCAACATACAAATGCGTTAATGTTGACTGATCCGTTGAAACTTCAATTAATACAGATTCTCCTGCATAAACAGTTGTATTTTCAACATTAATAACAACATTTCCAAAAAGTATAGATGTAAAAATCACAAAAAAGAAAATTACCCCTAATTTTTTAAACATAGTTTCACCTCCATATGGTTAAATAAGTAATTATAATACTAAGAGACAATGGTCCTAATTCAGATCTGGTAGTTATTTCATTCTTTTTAAATAATATTAAAATTGAAAACATTACAAACAAAAAAGAGAGTATTAAAAATAATATATTACTATAATACTTTATAAAAGGTAATGTAATTCTGAATATATAGCCTAAATAATCTCTTTTATATGGCATCGAAGAATTATCTATCATATAAAATAAAAGACTTATAAAATACGCATTAAATAATCCTATAGATAATATTTTTGTAAATTCAGGTTTAAGGAGAAATTCATTTTGATTATACATTATACTTACCAATATTAATGAAGAAAAATGCATTACTTGATCCAGTATATAATAGGTATGTGAATTGAAGGCCTTTTTTGCTCTATTTTTGAACTTTAAAGTATCAATTGATAAATGTATTCCTGTTAAAAAAAGTAATATAATAAAATTATATAAGTTTAAAGAAGAGGGTAAGAACAAAATAAACATTGAAATAAAAATTATAAAAATATGCAGAATCAGCACTTTAACTTTAGAATTTTTATAGCGAGCTATATAAGATGTTTGAAAGACATAATCTCCAATTAAATGGGATAATAAAAAATAAAAAAAGATATTTTCAATCACTGTCAACCACCTCTTTTAAAGCATTTACCAATTCAGGATTAAAAAATATATCGCTATAACTATCTATTAATTCTAAAACTTTTGTTTTTGGTAATTTATTTCTATACGGTCTATCTTCTAATAAAGAATAATAAGTATCCAGGAGTCCAATAATTTGAGCCAATAAAGGAATTTTATTTTTTTCGAGCCCCTCTGGATATCCTTCGCCATTCCATTTTTCATGATGATATAATACTATTTTTTTTACCTTATCTGGAATTGTTGGAATTTTTGATACCAATTCATATCCATATAAAACATGCTTTTTTATTAATTGATTTTCTTCTTTAGTTAATTCTTCTTTTTTTGTAAGTATATACTCTGGAATGCCAATTTTACCAATATCAAATATCATGCTTCCAAGTTTGAGATTTTGAATATCTTTTTTTTCTAAATTTAAATATTCTCCTATTTTTATTGCTGATTTTGCAATATTATGACAATGTTTTTCAGCTCCAGGAACACGTGTTTCAAGAATGCTTGTTAATACATTTAACGATTTATCAAGTATTATTTCAAATTTATTTTCCAAAAACGAATTTTCAATTGTCTTTCTTATATAGTCATTTAACTTACATAATATCGCATAATCATATAAATCAAAGCCAATATTTTTTTTCATAATAAAATGCCCAAAAGTTTCATTATCAAAGATTACTGGTAAATATAATTTATCAACATTACAATATATAGATTCTTTTTTTTCTAAATTTGATATTTCAAAATTTATATTTTGAAATAAAGATGACGGTTCGTATATATAAAAACTTATATTATCAAGGTATAATAAGTTTTTTAAAGTTTTTTTAATATTTTCTATAGTCTTTTCAAAAGTTATATTGGGTTTTAATTGTGAAAGAATATCAAATATTTTATTATTTATACTCTCTTTTTTTTTTATTTTACAGAAATTTCTAATCACGTTGTCAAAACTTAATAAATAATCCTCGTCAATATTATCAAAAAAAATTATCTCTACATTATTTTCTTTTTTATATTCCACTTTTATTATTTCTTTTTTTTGTTCTTTTGTATTAACAAACTTTTTATTATTTATGGATATATAATATTCTATATTATTTTTTCTCAAAAAATTTATGTTTTCCAAAATTAAGTTATAATCTTTATTCATCCTTATCTCCTTCCTTAATCTTATATAACTTTAATGGTAATTCTTTACCTTTTACTTTAAAATCACCAATATATTCGAACTTATATTTACTAGATCTTTTTACAATTTCTTCGGTAACAATAAGCCACTCATTTAATTCTCTTGTTAAATGTTCAATCCTGGAGGTAGTATTAACTGTATCCCCTATACATGTATAATCCATTCTGAAATCTGCACCAATATTTCCAATAATTACTTCGCCATAATGCATTCCTATTCCAGCATTCACTTCAAAATCAAATCCCATATTTTTTAGTTCTATATTTATATCTTTTAATTTTTTACGCATATCTAAAGCGCAGGATATTGCCCTATCTACTTCATCACCAAATTCTATTGGAGCTCCAAAAATTGCCATAATTAAATCCCCTATAAACTTATCAATAGTTCCATAATATTTATTTCTTATTATATCGGCCATTTGAGAGAGATAATAATTTAAAAAACGCACAACATCTTCTGGAGATAACTTTTCAGATTTTTCTGTGAAACCAACAATATCAGACATTATTAAAACAACGTTTTTTTTCTCGCCACCTAATTCTGTTTTACCTTGTTCAAGGAGTTTTTGAGCTACAAAATCAGGAACATATTTAAAAAAGAAAGATTTTATTTTCTTTTTTTCTTTTGATTCATTTAAAACTGATTGAACTGTATCTATTGTAGATATACTAAGGGTAGATAATAAAGGATAAAAAGTATCAATCCATATGTTATTTTTGAATAATATGTAAGAAACAAAAATATATGTTATAGGAATTAAAAAAGATATGAGTTTAATATATATTTTTTTGAAAGACGTAAATAATAAAGACAACAAGAGTATAAATACCAAAATAATAATTGTATAAAAAAAGTTTATTCTCGAGATTTTATCCTTGTTTATTAAATTTTGAACTGCTGTTGCATGCAAATAAACACCAGGTTCATTATTTGAAAAAGGTGTAATTCTTAAATCATATAACCCTTTAGCGGTTGCAGAATATCCTAATATTGCAATTTTACCTTTAAAATCATAATTGTCGTATTTGTTACTATAAACCAGATCATAAAAAGAGATGGTATCAAATATATTTTTTCCTTTTCCATAAAAATTCAACAAATAAGAACCATTTTTATCAGTTTTAATATTTTCATTTCCAATTTGAATTTGGTAATTTTTAGGATCAAAAATAAAGTTAGTAATATTATAATTTTTATAAAATGCATACAACATAATATCCATATGTGGAAATAACCCGGTACTATATCCTTTTTCTGCCGCCCACTCTTCTTTAAATATGAGTGGCAAACTTCTGGCTACACCATCAGGATCAAGCTGTCCAATTTCATATGTTGAAGCTGGCACAAGAGAAGAAAATTCAGGAATTGGCGGAATTATTTTATATGCAGTTAAAGGATAAAATAATGGTAAATATTCAGGGTTTTTAAGTTTAAATGAATATTTTAGGTAATATTTATTTTTTTCCAATTCTTTGCGAAACTCAGGATTATATTCATCAAAATTCTTTTTTTCAACAGTTAAATATGTTCCCAATACAACTTTATTGTATTTCCTTAATATAGCAGATAATAATACATCGTCTTTTGATTTCCCATTACTCATTATATTACTTTCCGAAGGTGTTGTAAACGAAACATCAAAACCTACTGCTTTAATTCCAAGCTTGAATAATTTGGCAACCATTCTGGCATAATGTTCTCTATTCCACGGCCACTCATCATTAAATTTAGTAGACATATTTATTAAAGAGTTTTCATCTATTGCAATAATAATCACATCAGTTTTAATTTGATTTTCTCCACGAATTCTATATCTTAAATCTAATGTTTTTAACTCAAAAATTTCAATCCATGGATTGTTTAATAAGTAAGTTATTATATAAATTGATAAAAATAATATAAATAGCATATGGGTTATTTTTAATCTATATTTAAACATTTTCATACTATCACCTAATATAATTATAACATATTATTTGTTTTTTTATATAACAATAATAACAAAAACCCCAGGAATTTTCCTGAGGTTCTTTATGACCCTATTAAATAAAAGATTGTAATTATTTTATTTATATCAAAAAACTTTTTTAAATTTTAAATTTACTGGAAAATTTCATCATTTCCTTTGTCATGCTTTCCAAATCCTCAATCAAGTTATCAAAGTTCTCCAACTTATATTTTTGTGTATTCATCATTTTTGCAATGTTTTCTACTTTTTCAGTTACTTGTTGAATTGAAACGGAAATAGCCTCTATTGCTTTTGTTATTTCCGAAGTTGAAATTTTCTGCTGTTCTGATATATTAGAGGTATATTCAACCATTTCTCCAATAGTATCAATTTCAGAAAGTATAATCTCCATCTGTTTTCCTATTTCTTTTATTGATTCTACTATTTGATTAACGTTACTTGTTATATTAGAACTTTCTTTCAAGGCATCACTGGCATCCTCTACAAGCGAATTTAAATTTTCTGTAATATTAGCAGCTGATCTACTTGACTCGTCAGCAAGCTTTCTTATTTCATCGGCAACTACAGCAAACCCTTTTCCTGCTTCTCCAGCCCTTGCTGCTTCTATTGCAGCATTCAACGCTAATAAATTTGTTTGTTTTGATATTTCGGTTATTTGATCTACTATTGCTTCAATGGCTTTAGTTTTTTCAAATAATTTAGAAATCATAGAATTGCTTTTTTCAACTAATTTTTCTATATTAGATACATCATTTATCATACTTTGAATATTTGATTTTCCTGAAGATGCATTAGTTGAAATTTCTTTTGTTTTTAAATTTAAATCATTTGCTGATTTAGATAACAAATCGGCTCCTGAAGTAATTTCTTCAATATTAGCGGTAGTTTCTTCAGCCGACGATGCAACAACTTCTAAATTTTCTTTAATTTCCTCAAATGATTCAAATGTTTTATTTGTAATATCTATTAATTCTTCTGAAGTTAGATTTAATTTTTCTTCTACATTATTCAATGTATTCGAATATTTATTAAACGAAATCGATATATTTTTAATAGTGTCTTTTAATAAATTAAAAATATTTGCTATTAACCCTATTTCATCTTTTCTTTTTATAGAAATATTTTTTGTCAAATCACCTTTAGATACCAATAATGCATTATTTTCTATTACTTTTATTGGTTTTGTTAAGCTATTAGAAAATGCTATAGCAATAATCACAGCAATTATTAATGTAATAGCAATTATAATAATTAATGCATTTCTCAAATTATTTATTGGCATATACGCTATATGTTTATCCTCTTCCAATATTATTTTCAATTTCTCATTATTTAAAGAAAGTTCAGAAGATATTCCCAATACATCATTGTTTTCAAAATTTGAATATTCCATAATATTATTTAAAATTGATGGTATTTCTTCTATTTTTTTTCCGGATTTTACACTTTTCAATTTTGTAATCAAGATATTTTTTGAGTTTAAAACATATATATTTGTAAAGTCTTTTTTGTTTATATTATCAAATATTGTTTTTCCTATCTTTTGAAAATCAATTGCTATTATTATATATCCATACCTTGAATACCTATATACAAAAGGTGTTCCTATAAATAATATGGGTTTATTATTTTTAAATTTATATATTTCAATACTGGAAAATTCGATATTAATCTTGTCATCTTCTTGCTTTTTAAGTTTATCATACAATTTACCTAAAGATGTATTTTTTAATTCTGAATTTTCAATATTTTCAGTGAATTCTTCTCCTTTATTTAAGGTGTAAATAATATCACCTTTGTTATTTATTAAATACACATCTTCTAAATTTTGAGATAAAGCATAACTTACAAGATTAGGATGATACTTTCTGTGTAATAAATCATAATCTGAAATTGCAAATTCATCATCTCCATATTTTTCTAAATTTTCATCATCAATCTTATATAATTTATATCTTTCTTCAGGAGAATTAGGATTTTTCTCCACATATACTTCTTTTAAATTTTTTATATTCTGAAAATCTTTAAAATACGAATTCATAGATTTTAACATTAATGGTATATATTGAAAATGTGCGATATTTTCCAAATCTCCTTTATAATTATCAAGAATCAAAGATAATTCAAAAGTTTTGGAATCCATAATATTCGAAAAATTTGATACAATCTCGTGTTCAAGAGCTTTTTTTGAACTATTTAGTGAAAAATATCCTAAAACAAAAAAAGGAACAAATAATGTTAAAATAAAAATAGTGAGTAATTTACTTTTCAATTTCATTAAACCACCCTTTCTTTATATTTATTAAAAAATTATATCATACATTTTTGTTTTTTCAAACACATATTTATACAGAATGGCCATCTTAAATGTGCTTTTTCGTAGCAGATGTTTTTGCAATCTATGAATTTTTGCTTTTTATGTATTGTATAACAAAAATACTATGTATGTATAATTATTCAAAAATACTTTTATTTATGGTATAATATAAACAAAAGTATAAGGAGGGATAATTATGTCTGTTGAATTGAAAGCTGTAAGTTTTGAAATTGATGATGAAAAATTTGCCATTGACATTAATCATGTTGATACAGTTATTGAATATCAAAAAACTACAAAAGTACCTGAAGCATCTGATTTTATTGAAGGAATTGTTAATTTTAGAGATGGTGTCTTACCTATAATAAATTTAAGATTGAAATTCAATTATCCTCAATTTCAAGACAAATATAAAGCTAAAGTTTTAGTTGTAAAAACAGGAGAAAAAAAATTCGGCTTGATGGTTGACGAAGTAAAAGAGGTTATGAATATAAAGCAGGAACAGATTGAAGAAACGCCATCAGTAGGAGGAACAAAAGCCGATTATATAAGCGGTATTATTAAAACTGAAGAGGATATGATTTTCTTAATAGATGTTGAAAAAATATTATCAACAGAAGAAAAAATTGAATTAGATAAGGTTATTAAATCATAATATTATGGGAGTCTGACAGCAAAAATATCAGGCTCCCCATTTTTATAATATAATGAAAATAATACGATATTATTATATGCATAAGGGTAAAATGCATCATCATAAATATCTGATGTTAAACAAAATTCTTTCTTATTTTTTATATCATATAATGATATTTTATAATAACCTTTTTCTAATTTAGAATATACTATATAATTTTTATAAACATATGGATCAACTTCATTTTGATCTGAAAATATCAAAGGTATAATTTTATTTTTTTCAAGCATATATATATTATTTTGTCCATTTGTTGGATTTATCATCTGAAATATTATTTTGTTTTTAAATACTACTGGTCTAAACTTAAATGTATCTTTTAATGAAGTAATCTTTTCAATATTGTCTTCTATTATATTATATTTATAAATTTCTGTCCAACTTTTCCCATTTCTCTCTTCTGCCGAAAAATATATATTCCCTTTATGATAATACGGAGTATATGCATTATAAGAATCGTCAGATATCCTCTTTATACTTTCTAATTCAGGATTATAAATTAAAACGTCCCATTTTCCATACAGCGAACTCTGAAATACAAAAGAACCATCTTCTGTTATATTTGGAAAATACTCAGAAGAAAAATTTAAAGGAATACTTATATATTTATTTTCCATAAAATCGTATCCCCATATATTTCTATTACCTATATATCTATCAGAAATAAAAATTATTTTGTTTCCATCTGGTGACATTGATGGATATTCATCCACACCATCCCAGTAAGTTAATTGTAAAAAATTCCATTGCTTACTGTAAAAAAATCGATTAAAAGATATTTTTTCAAGTACTTTAATAGTAAATTTTTTCACCCATTCTTCATTATCCTTTATTTTCTCAGACAAATCCAAAACAGTTCCATCAAATGAAGCCAAAATTCGAACATTGTTTTTAGAAGCATCTTCTGAAAACACTATCTTTAAATTATAATCTTCATTCTTATCTTCTTTATATACATTATATGAATACGAAAGCTTAGACTCAAATTCATCGACAATCTCGTTCATAATCCATGAATTTGAGTTTTGAATTAATAATATATTTTCTTTTTTTATTTTTATTTGAGAAAAATTGATAATAATTATGGATAAAAACAAGAATAATAGTATTTTTTTCATTTTAACTCAACAACTTTTTTACTATTGAATTAACCCTATTTCCATCAACTTTTCCTTTTAATTTTTTCATAGCCAATCTCATTATTTGCCCGAATTTTGCATTTTCTCCAATTTCATTAATAATATCTTTTACTATATTCTCAATTTCTTCATCTGACATTTCAGGTGGAAGATATTGTTGCAAAATTTCTAATTCATATTTCTCTTCTTCAACTAAATCATTTCTACCTGCATTGCTATATTGTTCAATAGAGTCTCTTCTCATTTTTATTTGTTTTCTTATTATTGTTAAAATTTCTTCTTCGTTTAACTCTCTTTGTTTTTCAACTTCAGCTTTTTTTATTTCTGTTTTAAGTATTTTTATAGCGTTTAAAGCTTTAGAATTTTTTTCTTTCATGAATTTTTTTATATCATTATTTAATTTGTTAATTAATTCCATACCTTCACACTCCTTTCAATTTTCATATATTATACCATATATAATTTAAAGTTCAATAAAAATATTTGAAATTTAGAGGGTTATTTTATGAAAAACTGTATATATATTTATAGGGTGTCCAATTAGTAAAGTAAGCGAAAACTCGAAAATTGCCTGAAAAAATAGCATATGAAGCCGGACAATTTTGCACGGATGCAAAATTGAGTGAAGCCGAACATGGATGTGAGTCTGATACGACCGGCGAAAATATGCTATTTTTGAAGATTAGCAATTAAGGTTTGAGCGGCTTTACTTTTTGGACAACGTATATATATTTATTTAATATCAACAGAAATAAATTAGCATATTTTTAATATTGACAAAAATAAAAAAAAATGTTATAATCATCGAGAGAAAATGACCAATAGTCAGGAGAATTGTATGACACGAAAAAAATATAATGAGGATAAAATTCTTGAGAAGAAAAGAATTATAATGCAAACTGCTAAAGAGATTTTTTATAATAAAGGTTATGAAAATACAACTATGAATGAAATTGCCAGAAATTCAAAAATGGCAAAAGGTACGTTGTATTTATATTTCTCCAGTAAAAAAGATTTGTTTTTTTCCTTAGTATATGAAGGGCTTTTAATATTAGAAGATTTAATAAAAAATAAAATAAATGCTGTAAATACAGGATTGGATAAAATTTTAAATATGGGGCGTGCATATATTCAGTTTTATAGAGAATATCCTGATTACTATAGTTTTGTTATCAAGTATGAGTCTGAAAAGGCTATTCTGGACCCTTCCGAAATAATTATAATAAATACTTATGAAAAAAGCGAAGAGATTTATGATATTTTAAAATTATTGATTCTAAAAGGTATTGATGATGGTTCTATAAGAAAAGATATTGATGTAAACAAATTATCTATGTTATTGTGGTTACAGACTGTCGGTATTGTTCAACAGTTCAATTTAAGAAAAAAGTTATATGAAAATTGGGATGAAGATTTTCCAGCCGAAGAAATACTGGATTATTATGTAATGTTTATTGAAAAAAGTTTAAAAAATGATGAATAATATTTTTTATTTTATCTTTTAATGACCATGAGTCATTTTAAATGAGCGAGGTGATATTATTATAAGAAAGTTGAAAATAGGAAATATTATACCTAAATATCCAATTGTTCAAGGAGGAATGGCTGTTGGAATATCGCTTGATGGATTAGCTTCTGCAGTTGCAAATGCTGGAGGAATTGGAGTTATAGGTACTGCTGGAATAGGCTTTTTTTCTAATATAAAAAACTATAAAGAAGCGAGTATAGAAAGTCTTAGAAATTATATTAGAAGTGCTAAGAAAAAAACAAAAGGCATTATTGGGGTTAATATAATGGTTGCACTTACTAATTATTCTGATATGGTTAAAACTGCTATCGATGAAGGTATTGATATCATTTTTTCTGGTGCGGGACTACCTTTAAATTTGCCATCTTTTTTGAATAATAGTAAGACTAAATTAGTTCCTATTATATCTTCTTTAAAAGCAGCTCAAATAATAGTAAAAAAGTGGATGTCTAGATATAACTATTTGCCTGATGCTTTTGTCTTAGAAGGTCCATTAGCAGGTGGTCATCTTGGCTATAAAAAAGAAAAAATATTTTCGAAAGATTCCAAACTTGAAAGAAATATCCCTATTATTAAAGACTATTTATTAACTATAGAACAAAAGTTTGGAAAACATATTCCTTTAATAGCAGGAGGTGGTTTATTTTCAAAAAGTGATGTTAATAGAGTGTTAGATTTAGGAGCTGATGGTATTCAAATGGGTACAAGATTTATAGCAACAGAAGAGTGTGACGCTGATATTAAATTCAAAGAAACTATAATAAATGCAAAATCTAATGATATCGCTATTATTGAAAGCCCTGTTGGATTGCCTGGCAGAGCTATTAGAAATGAGTTTATTGAATCTGTTGAAAAAGGAGAAAGGAAACCTTATGAGTGCAGATATCATTGTATAAAAACATGTGATTTTAAAAATGCTCCTTATTGTATTGCAAAAGCTTTGTATAATGCAGCTATAGGAAATATCAATGATGGATTTGTTTTTAGTGGAGGTTCCGTTTCGAAAATCAATAAAATGCAAAAGGTTAAAGATATTATAGAAGAATTATTTGAAAATTAAGGAGGAAAGAATATGGATAAGAAAGAATTATTCGAAAAAGTTGTTGATATTATGGCTGAAAGTTTAAGCATCGAAAAAGAAAAAATAACCGAAGATGCTAATTTAACAGATGATCTCGATCTTGATTCTTTAGAACTCGTTGATTTAACTATGGACTTTGAAAATGAATTAGGTATATCCATAGAAGATTCAGAACTTGAGAAAATAAAGACAGTTGGAGATATTGTTGAAATATTAGCAGCAAAAAATTAACTTCCCCTTTTGGAATTTTTTTAATAAAAGGAGCACCTTGTGCTCCTTTTATTATTAATGCCTATATCTTAAATTGTTCAAAAAATTCCTTTTCAGTTAATATTCGAATACCATATTTTTTTGCTTTTTCCAATTTGCTACCTGCATTTTTTCCTACTACCAATAAATCAAGTTTTTTGGTTACTGTATCTTTAAATATACCACCATTCTTTTCAATAACTTCTTTTAGTTCTCTACGTGACATTCTTTCTAATTCTCCAGTTACACAAATATTCATATTTTTAAAAATATCACCTATTCCCTCATTTTCTTGAGTTAATTTAATCCCATATTCTTTTAATTCATCGATTATATCTTTTATTCTTTTGTTTCTGAAAAAATCATATATTTGCTGAGCAATATCTTCCCCAATTCCCTCTATGGATATTAATTCATCGTATTCAGCATTTATGAGATTATCAATACTTTTGAATTTTATTGCAAGATCTTTGGCTATTTTCTTTCCAACATTTGGAATCCCCAATGCATATAAAACTTTCTCTAATCCTCTATTTTTAGATTTTTCAATTTGTTGTAAAATTTTGCTTATCATTTTTGGACCTATACCGTGCCCCAATGTGGCGAGTTTAAAATGATCTAGCTTATATAAATCAGATACCTTTTCTACTAATTTTGCTTCAACAATTCTATCAATTAACTTTGGTCCTAAACCCTGTATGTTCATTGCATCTCTTGATACCCAAACTTCTAAATTTCTTTTTAATTTCGCTTTGCATAATGGGTTTAAACATCTTACTGCTATTTCTTGAGAATTCATCTTCCCAACTTTTCCACCACAAACAGGACATTTTTCAGGAATTTTAATCTCTTTTTCCTCTCCAGTTCTTTTTGTTGTTAAAACTGTAACTATTTGCGGAATTATTCCTCCAGCTTTTTCTATTTTTACATAATCATTAATTCTAATATCTCTTTCTTTTATATAATCAAAATTGTGTAAACTAGCTCTTTGAACAGTAGTTCCTTCTAAAAATACTGGTTCAAAAATAGCCACAGGAGTAATTATGCCAGTACTTCCAACTTGAAATATAATATCTTTGATTTTTGTAATTGCCTGTTCAGCTGGAAATTTAAAGGCTATTGCCCATCTTGGACTACGTGCGGTATTTCCTAATTTTTT
This sequence comes from Marinitoga sp. 1154, assembly GCF_013363285.1. NCBI lineage: Bacteria > Thermotogati > Thermotogota > Thermotogae > Petrotogales > Petrotogaceae > Marinitoga > Marinitoga sp. 1154. Next base: position 133,725 of record NZ_LBFB01000001.1, read on the forward strand.
TTGATATTCAAAATTGTTAACCTTTATAACAGTTCCATCCACATCATACTCTAATTTGTTTTTATTTTCTGTCCAGTATTTCCAATATTCAATTACTCCATATATATTTTTAGATAGCTTAGTTTCTTTGTTCACTTTAAATCCCAATTTTTCTAAGTACGTTAAGGCATCTATCTGTGTTTTTATATTATGTTTTTCAGGTTCTAATATATAATAAATAAAAGAATCAAGATGTCGTTTAGAAACTTCAGATGTATCAAGAAGTTTAATAGTACCTGCAGTTGCATTTCTCGGATTTGCAAACACGTTCAGCCCTTCATTTTCTCTTTCTTCATTTATTCTTAAAAACTCCTTTTTAGGCATAAAAACCTCTCCGCGAACCTCAATGGTCACGGGTTCTTTTAATTTTAGAGGTATGCTCCTAATTGTTTTAATATTTTCTGTTACATCGTCTCCATTTATTCCATTTCCCCTTGTTATTCCCTGAATTAAGATTCCATTTTCATACCTTAGCGATATTGAAATTCCATCTATTTTTAATTCGCATGTATATTCAACATTTTTAAGATTAAGAAGTTTTTTTATTCTTTCATCAAATTCTATAACTTCTTTTTCATTATATGTGTTATCCAAACTCAGCATAGGAACAGTATGTGGCACAGTGTTAAATTGTTTTAATATTTTACCTCCAACTCTAAAACTTGGAGAATCTGGTGTTTTTAATTCCGGATATTTTTTTTCTAATGTTATTAGTTTTTTAAATAATTTATCATAATCGGTATCAGAAATTAAAGGATTATTTAATACATAGTAGTAATAATTATATTTTTCTATATTATTTTTTAGTTCTTCATACTCTTTTTTTATATCTTCTGATATCATAATAATTATTTCCACCTTTCATTAATTATCATCAATTATATTTATATTTTCAATATTCTCTATATACATCAATTCTTTTTGGATTTTGGATATTTCCATATAACCTGGTTTTTCCAGAACAAAATATAATATCCCATCATCTTTTTGTGAAAAGTCGATATTTTTTAATATTATATTATTATGTTTTGAGAATATATCCAATATTTCTTTAATATCTTTTTTATCTTTTAAAGTTATTTCAATAGTTCTTTCCATATTTAAATGTTTTGAAAATTTGTTTATATATAAAATAATTAGCGTTATTATTAAAGCGCTAATCCCTACGAAATATGCGCCTGCACCAAATGTCATACCTATTGATGCAGATACCCATAATGTTGCAGCGGTGGTTAATCCTTTAACTTTATTACCATTCTTTAATATTGTACCTGCACCTAAAAATCCTATTCCTGAAACAATCTGAGCTGCAATTCTTCCTGGGTCTCCAACTTTTGCTATAGGGTCATAAAATGATGTTATCGATATAATTGTCAATATGCTCGCACCTAAAGACAACAGCGCATGAGTTCTGATTCCAGCTGGTCTATTTATTTTTTCTCTATTATATCCAATTAAGGCCCCAGATATTGAAGATAATATTATTTTTATTATTATTTCATAATATGTCATCGTTCCACCTCTTCGATTATCACCATTGAAACTGCGTAATTGTTTTCGTGAGATATTGAAATATGTATTTTTATTTCACCGAATATTTCTTCTATATATCTTAATGTTTCTTTATCTATATAAGGTTTTCCATTTTCATTATTAAGAATGCTTATTTTTTTAAAAGGTATAAAAATCCCACATGCTTTTATTAATGATTCTTTTATAGAAAATCTTCCTGCAATAAACTCTTTTTTTCTTTTTCTGCCTTGAAACTTCTTTAATATTTTTAATTCTTTTTCGCTTAATATCTTATTTTCAATACCATCTGTTATTCTATCAATCTCAACTATATCTATGCCTATTCCCTTTATCATTCAAATTCCATCCTTATATTATCTCCATTGTTTATTTTCTCATTAAAGCTGAATATTTCTTTATCATTTATAAATATTCTATATTTGGTGAAACTGCTTATATCTAAATCTATATGTAAAAATAGGTCTAATAATTTTATATCTTTTTCCACTTTTTCTACCTTAATATGCATACCGTTATAAACTTTATTATTTATATCTATTTTATTGTTTTTATCTTTTACTATAATTTCTTCTATCGGTATTTCTATATTATTCCCATTCAAAACCACTGTAATAAACTTTTCTGGTTTAATATCAATAAAATCTGCAATATTTGGTAAATCAATGAATTTTGTGTTTAATCTGTCACCATCTTTTATTTCATCATAATCATTCAATATATTTCCATTTCTTAAAATGATTTTTCCTGCTGGTATTTCATAAGAATTATCGTTAATTGAGAATTTTATTACTGTAGTTTTTATATTTAAATCTTTTACAAAAGGATTTTTTATTTCTATTTTATCCCCATCATTTAATTCCTCTGAAATATCTGTTTCTTTATCTTCTCTATAGATTTTGGGATATATTTCATATAATTTTCCATCGATATATATTTTATACGCTTTTATAATATCTTTAAAGTATACCTTTTTTATTTTTCCATTTTCAGGCTTGCCAACTTCGATTATATCTCCCGGTTTTATAGGTGATTTTAAATCGGCTTTCATCCCATTTATTTTTATTTCTGCCTCTTTTCCTTTTTCACCAGGAATAAATTTCAATTCACCATTTATCTCATAAGATATTGCTGGAGCTGGCTTGCCTACAAGATCATTTATTCCAAATCCCGCCTGTAATAATACCTGTATTACAGAAATATTTCCACCAACCAGCATCATATTAATAGGCTTATTGTTAACCAAAACTCTTGCAAATACATTCCCTTCATTTTTATGTGCAACATATGCTATTCCAACTGGCGTGATAAATTCACTACCTTCAATTGTTTTATCTTCATTTTCAAATTTCACATAATCTATATTTTTTACGTCTTTTAAAGTTATTCTATTTTTTGACAAATTTAATTTTAAAGATAATTTTTCTACAAATCCTGGAACTTTACCTCCACCTCCAACTACCATTACAGCTATTGGAGGTTTTCCATTTAATTCTAAAATTTTTTCTGCTATTTTACCTGTAATTTCTTCAATTGTTGGATTTATAATTTCCATAATTTCATCTTTTGTTATTTCGTGCTCAAAATCTAAAATGTCTTTATATTTTAATATAGTATCATCGCCAGAATTCAGAGCTCTTTTCAATCGTTCAGCAGTTTTAAAGTCGACAAGTAATTCTTTAGAAATTGCTTCTGAAATTTCATCTCCAGCCATTGGTACCATTCCATAACCGATTATTGTTCCATCTTTGGATATTGCTATATCGCTGGTACCTGCTCCAACATCTATCATGGCTATATTTAGTGTTCTTAAATCTTCTGGTACAATTAAATTCATAGCTGCTATAGGTTCAAGCGTAATATGAACAGGTTCTAAATTATTAAGTTCTAATACAGCCAACATAGCATCTACAACATTTTTCGGCAAAAAAGCTGCTATTACTTTTACTTTTGCAACATTCCCTTTTTGACCTTCTAATTTTTTTATCCACTCTCCGTCAATTTCATAATATAATACAGAATATCCCACACAATAAAAATTTTTCTCAATTTCTAAATTTTCAACTGCATTTTTTACCGCTTCTAATTCTAAAGTCTTTACTGTATTATAATCAATATATTTGTTTTCAGATATGTTTTTTTCATATTCTCCAACAGTTGTAACTAAAAATCTACCTGCTAAGGCTACAGCAACATGTTTTATTTCGTTATTTTTTTCTTTAAGCTTATTTATTACTTTCTCAACACCTTTTGACACTTTAGTAACATCATGAATTTGCCCATCAAGCATAGCACGGTTCTCATGCTCTTTTATTGCAATATCTTTTATTATAATTTCTGAATCTTCATTCATTTCTGATATTAATCCAACAATAAATCTTGTGCCTATATCCAGTGCAAACATAATACACCTCCAATGAGGATTTGTTATTTTATCTCTATATATGTAACTCCAGTTCCGCCTTCTTTATCATTACCAAGTCTAAATGATTTTATTTTTTTATTTTTTCTTAAAAAATTCCATATACCCATTGCTAATTTTCCAGTTCCCTTACCATGAATTATATATCCATTATTAGAGTTTGACAAAATCATATCGGAAATAAATTTTTCTATTTCCGGTATAGCTTCTTCTACAGTCATACCTCTTATATCTATTTCATTCTTTTTATTATGAACAATATATACCTTTTCAATTTTCTTTTCTTTTTTTATCTCATCTTTTTCAATATTAATTTCATCCATAGAAACACTTAATTCAAAAGGCTTATCAAAGAATTTTATTATAATTTTGTCACCCTTTATTTTTATAACTTTTGCCTTTTCACCTGAAATATTCACTATATCCCCAATTTGTATATTTGTTTTTTTTCTTTTTTTATCATTAATTTTTATTTTTTCTATTTCTCTTTTTTTATTTTCAACCATTTTACCCAATTCTCTCAGTTGGTTTATATTTTTTTCTTTTTTTAGTATACTAATGTAATAATCTATTTCTTTTTTCAATTCTCTCAGATAATTTCTATATTTTTTTATGTCTTCATCTATCTTTTCAATTTCTTTTTTCTTTAATATTTTCATTTTTTCTTCTAAATTCTGTTTTAATTCTATAACTTCTTTATGTTTTAATTCATGTTTTTCCTTTTCTTTTTCTAATTCTTCATATATTTGAGTTAAGTTTTCTATAATTTTATCATCAAAGACCTGTTCTTTGCTTAAAAAATTATTTGCCTTTAATAATACATCATTTGGTAATCCCAATCGCTCTGCAATATCAATAGCATGAGATGCTCCTGGAACACCGACTAATAATTTATAAGTGGGCATTAAGTTTTCTTTGTCGAACCCCATTGAAGCAGACATTAAATTTTCGTTTTCTATTGAAAATATTTTTACTGCTGATAAATGGGAAGTTATAAAAAATGTAGATTTAAGTTCTATCAATTTTTCAATTATCGCTAATGCTAATGCAGAACCTTCTATAGGATCTGTTCCTGTTCCAAGTTCGTCTATTAGTATCAACGAATTTTCGTCGCTATTATCCAAAATATATTTTATATTTTTCAAATGAGCAGAAAATGTGCTCAATGTTTGTTCAATGCTTTGCTCATCCCCAATATCTGTATATACATTGTTAAAATATGGAATTTTTGCATTATATGCTGGAATTGGGAAAACTGCGTGAGAAAAAATCACACTAATTCCAATTGATTTTAAGACTACTGTTTTTCCTCCCGTATTAGGCCCTGTAATTATCATTCCACATTTATCTTTCGATAATTTCAGATTTACAGGAACAACTTCATCTTTTTTTATTAATGGATGTCTAATACCATCAAGTACTATTGTATTATTTTTATAATCAGGTAATGAAAATACATAATTATACTCTTTTGCATATCTGATTTTAGCTGTTAAACCATCAATATACTCAACTATTTCAATAGTTTTATTTATTGAATATATATTTTTTGTAATTTCTAAAAAAATATTCCCCAATATCCTTGAGATTTCAGATTTTTCCAACGCTATTAAATCCTGAAGTTCTGAATTTAATTTTCCTATCTCATATGGTTCAATATAAACAGAAATCCCTGTATCAGAATACGCAATTATCGTACCACCTATTTTATTTTTATATTCACTCCTTACTACTATACAATATCTATTGTTTTTTAACGTTGGTTGTTCTAAAGATACATATTTATGATATTTTGATATGGTTCTTTTTAGAGCAGCGCTTAGATTTTTTTTTATTATATCGATTTTTTTTCTTAACTGTCTTAACCTATCACTCGCCGTGTCTTTAATATTTCCGTCTTCATCTATAGATTTATCCACTAATTTTATAACTTTGTTCGTATCAGGAATAGAATTAAATATTTTATCTAATTCATTGTAACTTTTTAATAGTTTCTTATTTTCATCTCTGACATTTAATATTTGAGATAAAAAATTAGATATTTTTTTATATTCAACAGGTGTTAAATACATATTATTTTCAATTTTTTCTATTTCTAAATAAATTGCAGGAATTCCCCTTAAATCAAATTCTCCATATTTTAGAATAAATTCCTGATATTCTTTTAATATCATATATTCTTTTTCTAACAATTTATAATCTTTTATATATTCAAATTTTTCTAAAATATATTTCTTTCCATATTTTGAAAAAGAATATCTCGAAATCTTTTCCAATATTTTATTTATTTCTAAATCGTTATATGATTTTTGATTCATTAATTAAAAGAGCACCTCCATACCTAAAGAAACGGGAAAATAATTTATTGTTGCCATCTTATTATCCGTTGAAAAATATCTTGATTCATATCCTGCAAACAATGATAAATTAAAACTTGATATTTTATATGAAATGCCCAGATTTATGCTAATAGAAGTTGATAATGATTGAAATTGATCCTCTGTATGAACTCCACCAAATGCTAACACATTAAATTTTGAGTTAAACAAAAATTCTGTATTGTATAATGTTGCAATACCAAATTCATATCCGGCACTTTCTATTATGGCATTTAAATCTTTCATCTGTGTTTTATCAAGATTATCATAAATTATATATCCAAAATAAGGTCCAAAAAGCATTTCTGGAGAATCTTCAGCTGGATACATTATAGCAATTTTAAAAGAATAATAATTAAAATCTTTGAAGTTTTCATCCCATGTGTTTATATCTAAAGATGTTGATGATGAGGTTATTCCATAAGTTCCTATTGTAAAAAGGTTAAAAGAAAATCCAAAGAAACTAAACAATATTAAGAATAGAAGTAAGATTTTATTTTTTGCCATTTTACCCTCCCCTTTCAATTGGTTAATTTACCCTTTCTGTAGATAAAATTATCTTTTTCAATTTTTCAGGATTTAATACATATTCTTCTAAAAGTTCTTTTCTTGTTCCCTGGGGTACAAATTCATCTTTTATTCCAAATGCATGGAAATTGCATTTTATTTTGTTTTCTAATATATACGTTTTTATTTCTTCATTAAATCCACCTTTTATATTATTTTCTTCAACAGTAATTACATTAGATGTATTTTTTAGGTAAATATCTAAAATGTGTTTATCCAATGTTTTTATACTTCTTACACCAATTACAGTTGCATTTAATTCATTCCATAAATCTTTATATTCTTCTATCAGTTGCCCAACTACAAATATGACATTTTTCTCATTTCCTTTTTTTATTATTTTCCAGCTATAATCTACAATTTTTAAATTATCAAATATTTCATTTATGTTTAGCAATTCACCTCCACGAGGAAATCGTATAAATGTGGGAATATTCAAGTCTTTCTCTAAAGATGTATATATCATATTTGCTAAATCCTGAGCATTTAAAGGTGTTAGTATCTCAATATCTGGAATCAATCTTAAATATGAAATATCAAATACTCCGTGATGTGTGGGACCATCTTCACCAACTATTCCTGCTCTATCCAGTAAAAATAAAACAGGAATTTTTTGCAATGCTATATCGTGTATTATTGAATCAAAAGCTCTTTGCATAAATGTTGAATAAATATCAACAATAGCAAATGTACCTGCCAATCTTACCCCACCAGCTGCAGTAACAATAGAAGGTTCTGTAATACCTAAATCTATAACTCTTTCTGGATATATTTCTTTTAATATATTAAGTCCTGTACCTTCTTCCATTGCAGCAGTAAAAGCTACAAATTCATAATTTTTAGCAATATATTTTAATGTGTTTCCAACTACTTTTGAGTAAGAAATCTTTTCTGTTTTTTTATTACTAACTCCATGAAATTTTGTTGGATTCTTTTCTGCAAAATCCATTCCTTTACCTTTAATAGTCTTCAAATGTAAAATACATGGCCCATCTTTATAGTTTTTTATAAATTTTAAATTTTTTTCTAATTCTTTAATGTTATGCCCGTCCACTGGTCCATAATACTTTATTCCCATATCTTCAAAAACACCTATAGCACTATTATAAACTGTATGTTTTATTCCATCTCTTAGTCTTTTCAAAGCATGTTCAATGTCAATTCCTACTTCGGTACTTTCCAGAGAACCCTTAAGCTTTTCTTTAAAAGTAAAATAATCATTTGATATTCTAATTTTATTAAGCATTTTAGCTAAAGCTCCAACATTAGGGGAAATAGACATTTCATTGTTTAACAAAATTAATTTTATTTTTGAGTTTACTGATTTTAATTGATTTAGCGATTCGAGTATCATACCACTTGTCATAGCGCCATCGCCAAAAATGGCTATAATATTTTTTTCAATTCCCTGTTTTCTAAAGCCTATTTCATAGCCCAATGCTGCAGCTATTGATGTTCCCGCATGCCCTGCACCAAAATAATCATATTCACTTTCAAAAATGTTTGTAAAACCACTAATTCCATTTTTTTGTCTCAATGTTTTAAAATTATTCCATCTTCCTGTTAATAATTTATGTATATATGCCTGATGACTTGTATCCCATATTATAATATCTTTTTTCGGATCAAAAACTCTATATAAAGCCAGTGTTAATTCAACAACTCCCAGATTAGAAGACAAATGACCCGTATTTTTAATTACTGTATTATATATGTATTCTCTTATTCTTTTTGCAAAAGAATTTAGCTGTTCATAATTCATTTTTTTTATTGAATGATATAATGGTTTTTCTTTCATATAATCACCTCTACAATCTCTTAAATTCTTCCTTAGCGAGTCTATCTAATATTCCATTAATAAATTTCGCACTCTTTTCATTAGAGTATTTTTTTGCTAACTCCACAGCTTCATCTAAAATAACTTTTGGAGGTATATCTTTTCTATTATTTAATTCAAAAATTGCCAATCTTAAAATTGCTTTTTCAATATAAGCAACTCTATCAAATTCCCAATTAACTAAATATTTTTTTATCAATTCATCATAATCATTTTTGTTATTAATTATATTTTCTAAATAAATTTCCGCTTCCTCTATAAGGCTTTGAGGGACCTTTTTATCTTTCAAAAGGTCCCTCAATAAATTTTTTATTGTTTCATAAGATATTTCTTCATTAAAATCAATTTGAAATGTACTTTCTAAGACTGCTTCTCTAATTCTTCTTCTTTTTGATATCAATTTTCAACACTCCCATTATTTTCATCCTCTTCAAATTCATTTTCTGAAGTAATTTCATCTTCAAATTCTGGATACTTTTCCACTTCTTCGAAAGTTTCTTCATTTTGACTTACTATCAAACCATCTAAGATTATATCCACATTTCTTACAGGAACTTCTGTCATTTTTTCTACTTCTGATTTCAAAAATTTTTGTAAATTTTTTGCAAATTCTATAATACTAACACCGTATTTTGCTTTAGTTTTAATATATACAGATATTGTCTCATCATCATTTTCAACAATTTTTATCATTTTAGCAATATCTTTTTCATTTAATTCAATTTCTGGAACATTTTCTTTAAAATACAACTGATAAGATTTCATGGCCAATTCTTTTAAAGCTCCATCAGTAAACGAAAGCTCTCCAAATTGGTTATTTTCATTAATGGCCATACTTCCCCTCCTCTCAGGCTCTTTCTATATAATCTCCTGTTCTCGTATCTATTTTTACTTTTTGTCCAACTTCAACAAAAAAAGGAACTGTTGTCTTCAAACCCGTTTCTAATTTTGCAGGTTTTCCTCCACCGGATGCTGTGTCACCTTTAAAGTTTGGTTCAGTTTCAACTACTTCTAAAATTACTACAGTAGGCAAGACTATTCCAACTGGCTTTTCATCATAAAATGTTAAAGTTACTTCTAAATTATCAATCAAATAATCTTTTGCTTCTGAAACATCTTCTTCTGATAATAAATATTGTTCATATGTATTCAAATCCATAAAAACATAATTATCTCCATCATGATATAAATATTCGGCAGGTCTATAATCTAAAGCAGCTTCTTCAACTTTTTCACCGGAATTAAAATTTTTATCTACAACATATCCTGTTTTTAAATTTTTTAATTTTGTTTTTATTATACCACTACCTCTTCCGGTAAAATGTTTTTGCATACCCAAAACTCTATATAATTCACCATCCATAACAATAATCATTCCTTTTTTTAAATCACCTACAACTACCATAACTCTTATAACCTCCCTTAAAATTATAAAATAATTAAATTTTTATCGAAAGAAGTTAATGTTTCACAACCTTCTTCTGTTATTACAATATTATCTTCTATTCTCACGCCAAATTTCCCTGGTAGATATATACCTGGCTCAATAGTAATAACATCACCTACTTGAGATATAGTTTCAGAATTTTTTGATACTCTTGGATTTTCGTGAACTTCAATTCCCAAACCATGACCAAGACTATGAGTAAAGTATTCTCCATATCCTCCTTCAGAAATAATATTTCTTGCTACTTTATCCAATTCAGAATATTTCATTCCTGATTTTGCTGCTGCAATAGCTGCTTTTTGCGCTTTTAACACAAGTTCATAAATTTCTTTTTGTTTTTCAGAAATATTCCCAACAGCTATTGTTCTTGTTATATCAGAATTATACCCATTTGCATATGCACCAAAATCTATAACTATTAATTCTCCATTTTCTATTTGTTTTTCACTTGCAATACCATGTGGAAGAGCACCTCTATAACCTGATGCAACTATTGTTTCAAATGCATAGTTATCAGCTCCGTATAATTTCATATTATATTCTAATTTTGCAGCAAATTCCTTTTCTGTCATACCTATTTTAAAAGTATCAAGAGTTTCCTCCAAAGCTTTTTCAGCAATAACTGCTGCTTCTTTAATAAAAGAAATTTCCTGTTGAGTTTTAATTCTTCTCATTTCATTTATTATATCCTCTGCTGGTACAAATTCATAATTTTCGAACTTTTTTAAAATATTTATATAAATATTTGAAGATACCTTGTTTGACTCAAATCCTATTTTTGAACCCTTTGGAATTGTAATAATAGTATTTAATTCCTCTGACAATTTACTTTTAAAAAGAGTAGGTTTAATTCCTGTTTGTTTTTCTGCTTGTTCAGTATATCTACCATCAGTTGAAAACTTTATATCGTTATGTGTAATAAAAATTACTGAAAAAGATCCTGTGAATCCTGTTAAATAATAAGATGTTGGTTTTGAAGAATTTTCGATATTTATTATCAAAAAAGCATCCAATCCTTTTTCCAACATTTTTTCTCTTAATTTTTTTATTCTATTTTCAAACATGCTGAAATCCCCTTTCTAAAATTTATATATTCATATTATATCATAGAATTAAAAAAGTTTTAATTGATTTTCATTTCGTTTGAATCTTTTTTGCTTTATTTTTTTCATGCTTTTTAATTTGTTTTCAAATTCTGTTTTATTTGAAATTTCTTCCATTATTTCCTTAGCTCTATCCACAACTTCTCCAGGAAGGCCTGCTAACTTTGCCACTTCTATACCATAACTTTTATCGCTAATCCCATCCTCGATTTTATGTAAAAAGATTATACCAGATTCAGTTTCTAAAACTTTTACTCTTTTATTAATAATACCATCATAAAAATCATTTAACATTGTTAATTCCATATAATGTGTAGCAAAAATTGTATATGATTTTAATACCTGATATATATATTCAGATGTAGCCCAAGCCACACTTATTCCATCAATAGTACCTGTCCCTCTTCCAACCTCATCGAGTAAAATTAAACTATTCTCATCAGCATTATTCAATATTGTTGATACTTCTGACATTTCCACTAAAAATGTGGATTTACCACTTACAACATCATCTTTTGCCCCTATTCTGGTAAATATATTTTTTAAAACAGGTATTTCTGCTTTTCTTGCAGGTACATAAGAACCTATTTGAGCCATTATAGAAATAATACCGATTTGTCTTAAATATGTGGATTTACCACTCATATTTGGTCCTGTAAGTATTACAAATCTATTTTCTTTAGTAAGATTTATTGTATTAGGAATAAAATTATCAGTAAATTGTTCTACAACTGGATGCCTTCCATCAATAATTATAAAATTTTCTTCATTAAATTTTGGTCTGATATATTTATTTTTTATTGAAACTTCTGCAAATCCCCTTAAAATATCTATTTTAGATATTTTATTGGAAAGTTTTTTTAAATCTTTAATATATTTTTGAAGTTCAACTATTAAATTATTAAATATTTTCTTTTCTAACTCATCTATTTTTTTCTCAGCAATTGCATATTTTTCTTCTAATTCTCTTAGTTCTTGTGTAATAAACCTTTCAGAATTAACTAACGTTTGTTTTCTTATATAATACTGCGGAATTTTATCAATATTTGCTTTTGTAACTTCAATATAAAAACCATATATTTTATTTCTTGAAACTTTCAAATTTGATATTCCTGTTTTTTGTTTTTCTTTTGATTCTATTTCTTTTAAATACAAATTTGAATTTTCAAAAATCTCTTTATATTGATCCAATTCATCATTATACCCTTTTCTTATAACCTTTCCAGTTCCAACCTGCGTTGTCGGTTCATCAACTATTGCCTTATTCAATAACTCTTTCAAATTATGAAATTCATCTAATGTCTCTAATCCCAATATAGTTAATAATTCATTAATATAAGGCAAAGCATCAAGAGATGTTTTTAATGCAACCAAATCCCTCGGAGTAGCCCTTAACAGTGCAATCCTTGAAGATATTCTTTCTATATCTCTAATTGAACTTAAATATTCTTTCATTTCTTCCATGATTAATTTATCATTTCTAAATAATTCAACAATTTCTAATCTCTCTTCAATTAAATTTTTATCAATTAAAGGTTTTGAAATCCATTGTTGAAGCATTCTTGCTCCCATAGATGTTTTTGTAAGCTTAATAATATCATACAAAGTTTTTCCTTTATTTTCTTTATTTGGAAGTAACCCTAAATTCAATATTGTAGTGGAATCCAAAACCATATTGTTTGTATTTTTAAATCGTTTCGGAAAAGAAAAGTGGGTTATTTTTTGTTTTTGAGTAATTTCAAGATATTTAAACACAGCACCTAATGATAATAATTCATTTTTATTCAAATTTAAAACATCAATATTCACAATTTCATAACTTTCTTTTATTATATCTTCAAAATTTTTATTGAAATACCATTCATCTAATTCTTCAATATAAATATTTGATTGAATGTTTTTTATTTTATTTCTCAATGTTTTTAGATTTTTAGAAATTAGAATCTGGACAAAAGAATATGAAGAAATAAAATCCAAAATTTCATTTTCTGAATAATTGAATGTATCTATATACAACTCTCCAGTACTAAAATCGAAAACAACAAATATATATTCTTCGCCTTTTAACGAATATATTAAAAGAGAATATCTATTGTTTTCATCTATCATATTTTCTTCCACTACAGTACCAGGAGTTAAAATTTTTGTTACTTCTCTTTTTACAATTCCTTTTGCAGTGGCTGGATCTTCAACTTGCTCACATACAGCTACTTTCAAGCCACTTTCAAGAAGCTTTTTTAAATAATTATCAAGAGCATGATAAGGTATTCCTGCCATTGGATGGCCATTCCTCTGAGTTAAAGTTATTTGAAGAATTTCGCTGGTAATTTTAGCATCGTCAAAAAAAGTTTCATAAAAATCTCCTAATCGAAACAATAAAATACAATCTTTATATTCGTTTTTTATTTCCAGATATTGTTTCATCATTGGAGTTAAATTGTTGATAATATCACCTTCCCATTACATTAGGGTGCTTTCGCACCCTAATGATGTTTCATTATGAAATTATTGTATCAGGGCGCATTTGCGCCCTGATACTTTATTTTATTTCTTTTCTGCTTTTAATAACTTTATCGATCAAACCGTATTTCAAAGCTTCTTCAGCGGACATGAAATAATCTCTATCTGTATCTTTTTCTATTGTTTTTAAATCCTGACCTGTATGTTCGCTTAATATATTATTTAGCATTTTTTTAATTCTTAATAATTCTTGAACCTGAATTTCAACATCTTTAGCCGTTCCCTGAGCACCACCCCATGGTTGATGGATCATGATTCTTGAATTAGGCAAGGCAAACCTTTTTCCTTTTGCTCCAGCTGCCAATAATACAGCTCCCATTGATGCTGCCTGCCCTATACATATTGTAGCAACATCTGGTTTTATATATTGCATTGTATCATACATCGCTAAACCAGCAGTTACAGAACCACCTGGACTGTTAATATATAAATATATGTCTTTTTCAGGGTCTTGTGCTTCTAAAAAAAGCAATTGTGCGACAACTAAATTTGAAACATAATCATTAACATCTGATCCTAAAAATATGATTCTATCTTTTAACAATCTTGAATAAATATCATAAGCTCTTTCATATCTTCCTGTAGATTCAACTACAACTGGTATTGGCATACTCATTGTGAATTCACCTTCCTTATTTTTTCAAATATTTTTCCCACTGGAAGAGCCAATAAAAACATATGGCCACTATCTGTAAATATTATTGATCTTACACTTTTTCCATAAGTTAAATCAACCAAACTTGTTGTATTTTGATGTTCTTTTTTTAATCTCTTATAATGAGCGAATTTTTCTGGTATAATAGAATGTATCCTTTCCGCAACTAAAAAAGAGTTTTTTGTTACATTTATGATAGCCATATTTTCACCTCCATGAATTATATTATACACCGAAAATATTAAAAAATCAAAACGGAGGCGATAAAATGAGTGAAAATATATTTATTGATGAAGCGATTATTACTGTATTCGGAGGAAAAGGCGGTGATGGAATCGTCAGTTTTAGGCGAGAAAAATTTATTCCAAAAGGTGGTCCGGATGGTGGAGATGGCGGTGATGGCGGAAATGTAATTATTGTATCGAAAATAGAAAAAAATACATTAACAGATTTTAGATTCAAAAAGAAGTTTAGAGCTGAAAATGGAAAAAATGGGCAGGGAAAAAAAATGCATGGTAGAAACGGGAAAAATTTAATTATTGAAGTTCCTGTTGGTACATTAGTATATAATTATGAAACAAATGAATTAATTGCAGATTTAAAATATCCAAATCAATATGTTGTCGTAGCGCGGGGTGGAAAGGGAGGAAAAGGAAACGTTCATTTTATGAATTCAAAAATTCAGGCTCCTACAATAGCTGAAAAAGGAGTTGAAGGCGAAGTAAAAATATTAAAGTTAGAATTAAAAGTTTTAGCGGATGTTGGAATCATAGGTTATCCAAATGTGGGGAAATCAACTTTAATATCTGTAATATCAAATGCTAAACCAAAAATAGCCAACTATCATTTTACTACTTTAATACCAAACTTAGGTGTAGTTGACATGGGTGACGGAAATACATTTGTTGTTGCGGATATACCTGGATTAGTCCCCGGAGCACATGAAGGCATTGGCCTTGGAGATAGATTTTTAAAACATGTGGAAAGATGCTATTGTTTGGTTCATATGTTAGACATTTCAGAAAGTGAAGGTAGAAAAGTTCAAGATGATTATTATACTATAAGAAAAGAATTGGAAAAATTTTCTCCTGAATTGGCAAAAAAATTAGAGATTATAGTAGTAAATAAATCTGATTTATTAGATGATGAAGAATTAAATAAAAGAATTAAAAAATTAGAAAATGAGATAAGTAAGAAGATAATACCTATTTCTGCAGCTACAAAAAAGAATGTAGATAAATTATTAAATGAAATATGGAATAATATCAAAGAAATGAGAATAGATAGACAGAAAGAAATATTAAAATCTTTAAAAAATGCTCCAGAAAAATTAAAATTAGACATTAAACCTGTAGATATTGAAATTCCCAAAAAAGTAAGGTTTGAAATCATAAAATGGGATGAAGGAATATATGAAGTTACAGGAAAAGAAGTGGAAATTCTCTTAAAAAAATATCCAATAGAACAAAAAGATGCGAGAATTAAGATTTTAGAGATACTTGAGAAAAGTGGTTTAGAAAAAACATTGAAAAATATCGGTGTAAAAGAAGGAGACACAGTTTATTTAGGAAATTTCGCATTTGAATATATGGAGTGATTTTTATGATAGTTATTTTTGGGGGGAGTTATAATCCACCACATATTGGTCATAGAATCATTGCAGAATATGCATACGATTATTTGAAACCAGACAAGTTTTTAATTATACCTGCTGTAATTCCACCACATAAATTAAAAAATAATGACATTGCTGATTTTAAAATCAGATTTTCCTGGTGTAAAAAAACTTTTCCACAGAAAAGATTTATAATTTCCAATATAGAAGAAATATTACCCAAGCCTTCTTATACCTATCAAACAGTCACATATTTAAAAGAAAAATATAACGGTGAAATTTTTTTGTTAATAGGAGAAGATTCGCTGGTTAATTTCCATACCTGGTATAAATGGAAAGATTTATTAAAAGAAGTAACATTAGTTGTATATAAAAGATACTCAGAAAAGTTAAAATTTGACAACTATAATTTGCCTCACATATTTTTAAATTCACCTTTAATAGAAATTTCTTCAACAGAAATACGAGATAGAATAAAAAAAGACCTCAGTATTTATGGAATGGTAGATGATAAAATTAGTAATGAAGTTATAAATTATTACAAAAATAATAATTAGAAAAATTAAATACTTACAAGGATGTCCAAAAATTCAAACTTATTTATATTATTTTTTAGAAATACTTCATTATAAAACTAAAATGGAAGCTTTTGTAGCTTCCATTTTTTATTATTAAAATCTCGTGTCGCCACCAAATAGACCTCCCAATAAATTACTTCCTATTCCATCGATTCCACGCGTTTCACCTTTATTAGAAAACCTTGCAGCAGAATAGATTCTATCAGCAAGTCTGGAAAATGGAAGGCTTTGTAAATAAACAATTCCAGGTCCTGTTACTCTTGTTAAAAACATTCCTTCTCCACCAAAAAGGGCATTTTTAAAACCTCCAACAAATTGAATATCATAATCTACTGTATTAGAAAAGCCGACAATACACCCTGTATCAACTCTTAACGATTCTCCAGGCATAAGATTTTTCTCAATTATCATGCCGCCTGCATGAATAAAAGCCATTCCATCCCCAACTAATCTTTCTAAAATAAAACCTTCACCACCAAATAATCCTGCACCAATTTTTTTAGTAAATGCTATTTCTATTTCTATACCAGCTGCAGAACACAAGTAACTATCTTTTTGACATATAAATTCACCATTAAATCTTTTTAAATCTATTGGAATAACTTTCCCAGGATATGGCGCTCCAAATGCCACATGTTTTTTTCCATAAGCGACATTAATAAAATTTGTAATAAAAAAGCTTTCACCAACGAACATTCTTTTTAATCCTTTAAAAAAGCCACCTCCTGTGTTGGTCTGCATTTCAATTCCATCATCCATATACATCATAGCTCCAGCTTCAGCTCTAACTCCCTCGCCTGGATCAAGTTCAATTTCCACAAGTTGCATATCATCTCCAATAATTTTATAATCGATAATATCAGCCATGAAATCCCTCCTTAAATTTTATTCCCTTTCACATTATATCATATTATTCTTTTCTCAAAATTTCAAAGTTAAATAATAATATGATATAATTATATCAGGTGATAACATGAAAATATTGGAAATAAAAAATACTCAGAAAGGTATTTTTATTAAGAGAGTTAACAGATATTTAGCTAAAATTCTAATAAATGATAAAATAGAAGATGTTCATATTCATGATCCTGGCAGATTAAAAGAACTTCTTTATAAAAATAACAATGTTTTAGTTAAAAAGGTAGATAGCAATACAAGAAAAACAAAATATGATTTAATTGCTGCAAAAAAATCTAAGGAATTTGTTTTGGTAAATTCAATGTATCATAGATATATTGCTGAAAATATATTAAGAAAAAAATATAAAAATTTAAAACCAGAAATCAAATATAATAATAGCCGAATAGATTTTTTAGCAAATGAAAAAATATGGATAGAGATAAAAGGATGCACTTTATCTGAAAATAATATTGCTAAGTTTCCTGATGCACCTACAAAACGCGGATTAAAACATTTAAACGAACTAATAGAACTTAAAGAAAAAGGTTATGAAAGTCATATTTATTTTTTAGTTTTTTCAAAAGCAGTATATTTTTCACCTAATTATGAAACGGATCCAGAATTTTCAAAAAAATTATTCGAAGCATATAATAAAGGTATAAAAATATTTCCACTTTTATTTTCTTTCAAAAATAATTTGATTATTTTTGAAAGAAAACTTGATATACTAATGGAAAAGGTGTGAAAAATGTCTAATTATGATATTTTTTTTAAAAACTTAGAATATGATTATATAAAAATAATAGAATATTTGAAACAATTTAAAAATAATGAGAATTTGCTTATTAAGAAAGCAAAGAAAATTATTAGCGTAAAAGAAAATATAATACCTGAAATTAAGTTAATTAGTGATATATGCACAATTTCAAATAATGAAGTAATAAAATATGCTATTATAATTTCTGCTTTAGATAATGTATACGATAATCTAAAAAAAAATTATAATAATAAAGATATAAATAAATTAATTCGGTTATTATTATATATAGAAAATTATGTTTATAACGAATTTAATAATAAACTTTATATAGATAAACTTTTAAAAAAGGTTTATCATATATCAAATAAATTACAGAAAATTATTTCAAAGTAGAAAAATGGAATTTCTCCCAATTTTTGCTATTGAAAACAGTATATACTAAATACAAAAAATGTTTTTAAAAAATTTTTTGTTAATAAATTATAAACCAGGGTTTCCCCTGGTTTGTTTTATTTCATAAATGGATAAGTATAATTTGTTGGTGGATTAAAGTTTTCTTTAATTGATCTGGCGGATGTCCATCGCAAAAGATTGAGATAACTGCCTGCTTTATCATTTGTTCCGGAACCTCTTGAACCTCCAAATGGCTGCTGGTCAACAACAGCACCTGTAGGTTTATCATTTATATAAAAATTACCCGCAGCATGTACCAATATTCTTTCAGCCATTTGAATTGCTTTTCTATCCTGTGCAAAAATAGAACCTGTTAAACCATAGGGTGATGTTTTATCACAAAGTTTTAAAATATCTTCATATTTATCATCATCATATATATATACTGTCAATACAGGTCCAAATATTTCTTCTTCCATTGTTTTGAAGTGCGGATCATCTGTTAAAACAATTGTAGGATCTATAAAATAACCAATAGAATCATCATATTTTCCACCAACTAATATTTCTGCATTTTCCCGCGCATATTCAATATAACCAGTTATTTTTTTGAATGCTGCTTTATCAATTACTGCATTAACAAAATTTGAAAAATCTGTTGGGGAACCCATTTTTAAATTCATCGTAGTTTCTATTAACTCATCTTTTATGTCATCCCAAACACTTTTTGAAATATATGCCCTTGAAGCTGCTGAACATTTTTGTCCTTGATATTCAAAAGCACCTCTTATCAATGCAGTTATCAATGCTTTTCTATTTGCGGTATGATGAGCGATTACAAAATCTTTTCCTCCAGTTTCCCCTACAATTCTTGGATACGATTTGTAGTTTCTAATATTCTTGCCTATCATTTCCCACATTGAATTAAATGTATTAACAGATCCTGTGAAATGTACTCCTCCAAAATTTGGATTTGAAAAGATTATTTCTCCAACTTTAGCACCTGGGCCTGGAATAAAATTAATAACTCCATCTGGTAAACCGGCTTCTTGTAATAATTTCATTATGTAATAGGCAGTATAAACTGCAGATGAAGCAGGTTTCCATAATACAACATTACCCATTATTGCAGGTGCTGTTGGTAAATTCCCAGAAATTGACGCAAAATTAAATGGCGGAACTGCAAAAATAAATCCATCTAAAGCTCTATATTCCATTCTATTAAGAATACCTTTGGAAGATTGGGGTTGTTCTGTATAAATTTTTGTTGCATAATATGAATTAAATCTGAAGAAATCAATCAATTCACACACTGCATCAATTTCTGCCTGGAAAACATTTTTCCCAAGATCCAACATTACTGCAGCATTCAATGTGTTTCTCCATGTGGTAGATAATAATTCAGCGGCTTTTAAAAATATTGAAATTCTATCAATATACGAATAACTTTCCCATTCTGCTTTTGCTTTTAATGCACTTTCAATAGCCATTTTTATTTCTTTTTCTCCAGCAATATGATAATGAGCTAATATATGCTTGTGATTATGAGGCATTATACATTTTCCTAAATTACCAGTTTTTATTTCCTTTCCTCCGATTATTAAAGGAATTTCAATTTCTTTTGAAGATAATTCTTTTAATTTTTCTTTTAATTCTTCCCTTTCTTTTGTTCCTGGCTCATAAGATAAAATAGGTTCATTTTTTGGTCTTTCCATAACAAAAATACTGTTAAACATTCCTCTATCCCTCCTTTTAAACTACTGATGGTTCAGTAATAATTTCATTACGTTCAAATCTACCAATATCAAGAATAACTTCCCATGTTAACTTATTACTCAAAATAATATCTTTCATTAAAATTCCCACCGCTGGTGCTAGCATAAATCCATGTCCGCTAAAACCTATTGCCATATAAAATCCTTCAATTTCTTTGCAATCACCAACTATTGGTTGATGATCAGGTGATATATTATAATAACCCGCCCATTGACGTACAACTCTTAAATTTTTTGTTGGTGGAAGTAGCCATGTTACTTTTTCAGCCATGCTTTCAAGAAACTGCCATGTGCTCTTAATGTTTTTTTCTACACTTTTTTCTGGCCCCTCACCCATCACAAATGAACCATTCGGTGTTTGCTGGCAGTATATATTGTAAGAAAAAGACATAACCATTGGTCCAAGTATTTCATTTACAGGTTCTGTAGCGAGTATTTCATGCCTCTCAGAATATACAGGTAAATCAACACCTACCATCTTACCTATTTCGCCAGACCAGCCTCCAGCTGCATTTACAACTTTTTCTGTTTCAATAAATCCTTTATCTGTATAAACACCTTTAATTCTTCCATTTTTTACATATATATCCTTTACTTCTACACCTTTATTAATTTCAACTCCTAATCTTTCTGCAGCTTGCGCATAAGCTATGGTTGTTAAAAACGGATTGGCATGTCCATCTTTGTCATGGAATGCAGCCCCAAGCAACTTTTCAGTATTCAAAAATGGAACTATCTCTTTAGCTTCTTGTGGAGTTAAAAGTTTTGAATTTATACCAAGAGAATTCTGTAACTTCACATTTTTCTTAAATTGATTCCACTCTTTTTCTGTATATGCTAAAAGCAAATATCCTTTTTGTTTAAATTCTATATTTATATCTGTTTCAAGTATATCATTTATATTTTCAAATATTTTCACACTTTCACGGGATAAAATACAGTTTTGTTTTGTCCCCCATTGTTGTCTAACTCCTGCCCCACATCTTCCCGTAGCTCCATATGCAAGGTATTTCTTTTCAAGTAAAACTACATCTTTCAAACCAGCTTTAGCAAGATTATATGCTATGGATACCCCTATTACTCCTCCGCCAATAATAACAACAGAAGCCTTATTTTTCATATTTCCCACCTACAATCTCTTTAAAGAAAATACCTCCAAATGGTGGTCTGTTATGTGGATTATAAACTTCTTCTATTGGTTTTCCAGTAAATTTAGAAATTTCTCTTGCAATAATTGGACCACAAGTTTTACCCTGACATGGCCCCATTCCAGCTCTTGAAACTCTTTTTATTTCTTCAACAGTAGTGAATCCTTGTTTTATTAAATCTTTAATTTCTCTAAGAGTAATATCTTCGCATCTACATACAATAATTTTGTCTTCATCCATTATCTCATCACCTCGATGTTTCTTACTTCCATAATCAATTCTTCTGGAACTTCTACTTCTACTATATTTGTTTTGTCTTTTAATTTTCTGATAGACAAAACCTTTCCATCTGCAATTTTTTCTCCTTTCCTATTTAATAAATCTACTTTTTCACCTTTTTCCGGTAATGGTAACATCTCATATGGCAAGAAAACAGACGATTTTTTCTTATCAACAACAAATATTGCCAAACCAGGACAAACACCTATACAGTTACCACATCCTGTACACAAATCATATTCCAATTTTGGTAGTCCATTTAAAGTATCCATTTTTATAGCATTCGTAGGACAACTTACTACACATGGATTACAAGGAATCTTTTGAAAACATTCTATTACAGCAAATTTTGCCTTTTCAGTATTTGAAACACTTTCTATTCTTTCTTTTTCTGGAATTCCATTTCTATGCAATTCGTCTAATTCTTCCTGCTCTTCAATTATAAAATCTACATTTAAATTTAACTTTTTTAAACCACTAACTATCTTTGTGGAAGTTTTTCGTAATTCAGCCAATCTATTTTTTATCTCATTTATCCTTTTGTCAAATTCACCGGTCAATTCATATGAAGCATACAAACCTGCAAGTTCTCCTTCGAGCATTGCAGCAGTAGCCTCTTCAATTCCAGCAACGTCACCAGCGACAAATATATTATCAATTGTTGTTTTTAAATTATCGTCTCTGACTGGAACAAATCCGCCAAGCTCAGGAATATACATCATCTCACAACCCATCTGATTTAAAATATCTCCTAAAGGACTTAATCCAGTTGCAAGGCATACAACATCACATTTTATCTCTTTTTTCTCATGTGTTTTTACATTTTCAATTATTGCACCTTCAACTTTCCTTCCTCCCAGTGCCTTTATTATCGTATATGATGTATATATAGGAATTCCTAACCTTCTAATTTTAGAAGCATGAACAAGATATCCACCAATTTTTTCTGAAATTTCAACTATTCCTTTAACCTTAACTCCAGCCTGTGTCAGTTGATACGAAACAATCAAACCAATATTTCCAGAACCAACCATCAATACTTCTTTTCCAGGCAAAATTCCATATACATTCATAAGTGTTTGGACCGCACCAGCTCCAAAAATTCCTGGTAAATCATTATTTTCAAATGGCAATGACCTCTCAAACGCACCTGTTGCAACAATTACTTTTTTGGGTTTTATCTTAAACATTCTTTCATCTTTTAATATCGTTACTACTCCATCTTCATAATATCCCATTACCATCGCCGACAACATTAAATCTATATTTTTATCGTTATTAATCTTTTCAATAAATTCTCTTACTATTTGAATACCCCTTGTTCCTGCGTATTCATCCTTTGAACCAAAAAATTTATGTGTTTGTTTAATCAATTGTCCCCCTAAAAATTCCTTTTCCTCTGCAAGTAATACTCTTAATCCCTTTCTACTTGCACTCAAGGCAGCATTTATCCCAGCTGGACCTCCCCCTATAACTAAAATATCATACTCTCTCAATTAAATCACCCTTTGGTTTTTGTTTTTTTACTACCATTCCTTCTTTTAATGGTGTAATACAAATTCTCGTATTTGGAACACCATCAACAACCATTAAACATGAAGAACAATGTCCTATTGCACAAAACAAACCTCTTGGTCTTTTTGTTTTCAAACCCTCTCTGTATTCCCAAATTCCTAAAGCGTGCAGCGCCGCAGCAATAGTATCTCCTTCATAACCATATAATTCCTGATCTTCAAAATAAAACTTAATTTTTTTTCTCCTTTTAAATTCTAAAATTGGATGCTCTTGAATTCTCAAATTATCCCCCCCTGTGAAAAAACTTTCATTAACATTATACAACAAAGCTTAATATATAAAAACTTTAAAATAAATTATCTTTACTTAGTATTACGAATTAATTAACCGTAACTTCTTATAACGTCATATTTTAAACTAAAAAAACAAATATTAATTATAGACCATCTAAAAAACAAAAATGCTCAAACTTTAATTCTTAACTTTCAAAAATGGAATATCACGATTTTATGATATAATAAATTTTTATGAAAACTTATTAAAATACTTTACAAAAGATGGAAAACTAAAAATAAACGAACTTATGAAGAAATACATAGAGTATATAAAAAACGTGGAGGACAGATGTTTAAAGGAAAAAATTATACGAAGGAGTATATCAATATAATCTTGATATATTTTTAAATACATATATGGAAGAATTAGAAAGTTACTTGACATTTGCATTCTATTTAGACTAAATATTTAAAATATTAAATCAATATTTTGTATTTCTTTTTCAGGAATGAAAAAAAATTCCTTGTTTATTCTATAAATACTAAGATCAAAGGTAATTTCTTCAGTTTTATTTTCAATATTTGTTTCAATTTTTATTTTTTTTAGTTTTTTATCTAATTCTACTATTTTTCCATAATAAAAGTTATATTCAAAATCTTTCCGAGCTTTTTTAAATATTATTACTGTTTCATCTATAGCCGCTTTTTTAGAAAACCAGGTTTCTAATATACTTTCTATTTTAACGAAAACTTCAGATATTTTTTCATATGCATAATATACTCTTCTCTCGTATTTTTCTACAAATTGACTACTTTCTTTTATAACTTCCCTTTCATAATTAAAAAAATCTATTAGCTTCCTCTTATAATCAACAGATTTTCTATGATTGTTATTTTTTAATCTTTCTAAACTTCTGTTTTTTTCAACAATAAAGTCATTCCTATCTATAGTTAATATATTAAATTCTTTATTTTTAGATAATAAATCTTTAAAGTTGATCATTAAAAAATTATTCTTTTCAAAATTTTTATCAATAAAAGACAAAAAATTGGAAAACGATATAGTTTCAGGTTCTATATAGAAAAATTCCAATAAAGCGTCAGATAATATTTTATTAAAACTTGGATAAAATTCTCTTGTTATACCATACTTACCTTTATATAATGGCGTAAATAATGATATGTTTGATTGAGAGTAATCTTTTTCAAATGCATTTTCAAATTGGTTTAAAATAAAATCTATATCATTTTTATAACACCATAGTATTAAATTTTCTCTTCTTTTAAACTTAGATATTTTATATAAAAATTTTAATTCTTTATTTTTGTGATAAAGTTCTTGAAAGAAGGTATGATACTCTAATTTACTTTTTCTTACTGGAATATATATTTTTATAATGTTTCGTGTTTCATTTATTGCGTCATTAAAACCAAAATAATACCAATAGTAATCTTCATTGTGCCATATTTTTGAATTTTTATTTTTGTATTTTTCAGTACTAATATATTCTATTGTTTTATTTTTTTCATTTACGCGATTAAGAGATTCATATATCATATTTGATAATTCATTTTTTTCAAAAATATATTTATTTTCAAGATATACGGTTTCATAAATATTCTTCATCTCATATTCAATTAAACTTTTTTGAACATTTATATCTATATTCATCTTATCCTCCTAATTATTAAAATTTTTCAAAATCTTCTTTTATTAATTTTTTAACATCATCAAATAATTCTATAGGTAAAAAAATCTTATCTGAATAAAATAAAGGTCTACTTCTTCTAAAATTTAAATATTTATCTCCAAACATATCTATATCATCTAAAATTATTTCTATATCAAATCTATCCATTTTATTTATATATCCTTCAAAATATTTTGATCCTCTATAATCTTTTTCAAAAACATATACTCTTTTTTTATAATTATTTTTATTTTGATCCAACCATTTTAATAAAATTTTTTCTATATCACTTATAAGTCTATTTATAAATTTTCTATTTTCTTTATGAAGTCTTTCAGCTTCTCTTTTCTGCTCTAAATATTCTTCATTTCTTTTATATTCAATATTTAATATATCTAAAATTATATTCTTTGTATCAAGATATTTTAAATTTTTAACTAATTTTGGTTCTTGAAAATCTGAAATTGGTATATTAAGAATATCTATATTTGCAAAATAAAAATAATCAAAAACTTTTTTTATATTGCTTTCAAAATAATTTTTATTTAAATATTTATAAAAATTATTAAAAGTTATTGGTTGAGTCCGACTTTCAAAAAACATAATAATTAATCTACTAAGCGCTCTGTAAAAACTATACGATGATATTATCGGATATTTCCCTTTATATAATGGAGAAAATACAGGAATATGTTTTAAAGTATAATCATTTAAAAATTTTTCTTCAAATTTTTCAAGGAAAAAGTCAATCTCAGATTTTTTTATAATTATATAAAAATCAAACATCGATACATTCCAAAAATCATTAAAACAATAATTTAACTTTATTTCCGAATATTTTTTTTTAAAATTTTTCATAAATTCATAATGTTTTTTACTTATTTTTCTAATGGGAATATATAGTTTCATAAAACTATCATCATATTTTTCTTTAGCATCACAATAGTTTATTTTCTCATCTTTTTCTATTTCATTTAATAATTTATAATATTCATAATAAATGATTTTATCATATATCTTTTTTGAAATTTCATCAAGAGATAGAATTTTATCAAATTTTTTATATATTACATATGATTCTTCAAGAAAAGCATCAATTAAAATTATTTGAAAATGTTTATCTATATAAAAATTCATTTTATCACTCCAATTCAATGAAAATCATAATATTCAAAACTTCCATTACTTTACTTTTTTCTTATAAAAACTATTATAATTTTCTATATATCTCATTTACAACACTTTTTAATATAAATATTCGAAAATTCCGGGATTTTTATTAAAATTTCGATGGACTTTCAAAATTTATAACTTTTTGTGCCATTTCCGTAAATGTTCCATCATGAGTTACAATAAATGCCTGTTCTATTTCATTTAACATATTTTTAAGATTTTCTGCAAGCATATTTCTTCTTTCTTCATCAAGATTTATGGTAGGTTCATCAAGTAAATAAATATTAGCTTTTGATAAAAAATTAGCAAGAGCTACTCTTATTGAAATCGCAACACTTACTTGCTCTCCACCGGATAATATACTAAAATTTCTTTCTCCTTTTATATCATCATGAATTTTCACCTGATAATTGTCTTCAGAATCCCAGATTATTTTTTCATTCTTTCCAGACATTTTTATATAGTTTTCAGTTGCTTTTATTGAGACTGTTTTGGTAAATTCTTCACTTACATAATTTCCCATTGTTTTTATTTTATCTCTAAACTCTTTCGTCAATTCTAATTTTTTTAAGTAAATTTTTATTTCGTTATCCAATTTTTCTTTTTCTTTTAAAATCGCATTTCTTTTTTCCAATGTTTTTCTCAAATTATTTAATTCATTTTCTAATTTTCCTATTTCAGTATTTAAATCAATTATTATTTTTTGTTTTTCTGAGATTTTTTCTTCTATTTTTTTTATTTCGCTATTTAATTTTCCTAAATTTTCATATTTTTCAATTCTTTTTTTGAGTTCTAATAATTTTTTAGTTTCACTTTCAATTTCACTATTTAGATTTTTCAATTTATTTTTCAGTATATTCAGTTTGTCTGCAATTTTTTTGTTGATTATATAATTATTGTAGAATGGTTCTAATTTTTCAATTTCACTTTTTAAATTTTTGATATCAACTTGTATTTTATTAATTTTATTTTCTAAATCCATATATTTACTTAATTTTTCATTATTTATTTTTATTTTAAGTTTTAATTCATCAATTGACTCAATATTTTTCTTTAAAAATTTTTCTAAATTTTCAAGCTTGTTTTCAGCTTCTTTCAATTGTTTTTCTAATTTAATTTTTTGTTTTTCCAAATTTTGTATTTCATTGATTAATACACTTTTTTCCTCTAAATACTTTTTGTAATTAATATCTATTTCGGTTGATTTTTTATTTATATCGCCATGTTTTTTCGCTAATACATTAAGCGCTTTTTCTATTTCAACTTTTTTATTTTTTATATCTTTCAATTCATCTAATTGTTTTAAAATCATTTGTTTATTCACTTCAATAGTTTTCAATTTTTCTTCAATTTCTTTTTTTTCACTTTCAATTGTATTTAGTTTTTTTAATTTATCTTCCAATATATCTTTCTTTTTTCTATACTCTATAAGCCTTATTTCAAAGTAATTAGTTCCACCTTCTTTTTCCTCAAGGTTTTTACATTTTTCATTTAGAATTGGGCATAATCCGCCAGATAATTGTTTTTTTGACTGCTCTGTATTTTCAATGTCCTTGTTTATATATAACAATTCTTCTTTTAACTTTTCTTTTTCCTGTATTTTTTTATCTAATTCATCCTTTTTTTTGTTCAACTCTTCAATTTTTAAAATATTTTCTTTTAAACGTTCTTTTAAATCATATTCTTCACCTATATGTTTATTATATTCTTCAATTTTTCTAATAAATTCTTTTTTCTGTTCTAATAATTGTAGATACAATTGTTTTTGATTTTCTAGTTTATTATATTCATCTAAAACCTTTTGAAATTTCTCTTTCTTTGAATCTATAGTACTTTTAATTTCATCATAGTCCTTGCTATACTCAACGATATATTGATTTAATTCTTTTATATTTTCTTGAATATTCTTGATTCTTTCTTCCAATGTGTTTAAATTATTCTTAAAAGAATATATATCCTTTTCTAATTGATTTTTTTCCTTTTCTTGATTTCTCAAGAAATTTTCTTTTTTTGTTTTTTCATCCAGAGTTTTTTTTATTTCAAGATATTTATAATAATTATCTTTTGATTCTTCGACTATTTTTTTTGCATTTTCCGATTCACTTATTTGCAAATTTAAACTTTCTTTCTGACTGTTATAACTTTCTAAATTATTTTCCAATAATTTAATCTGTTGTTCTAATGTTTTTAGTGCATCAATTTCTTGCTGTATTTCAATTTTTTTATTTTTAAGTAAGTCATATTCATTTTTATTTTTTTCTTCTTCTTTAATTTTTTCATTTAATAATTTTCTATTTTTTTCAATATCAATCTCTATATTTTCAAATTCTTTTAAACTACCGTTATAAACTTCTATTTTACTTTTTAGGTTTTCTATATTTTGATTATATCTTCTTTCGACTTCGTTTAAATCCTTAAAGATACTTTCATATACTTCTGTATCAAATATTTTATTAAAATACTTTTTCCTGTCAGAAGGATTTAATAAGAAAATATTTACTATATCATTTTGATATGCACTAATCACACCTTTAAATATTTCTTTTATATTTTTTCCTGTTATACCTGCTAATTCCCCAATTTTTTCAGGTACTCTTTTGTTTATATTTACTTTTCCATATTTATCTTTCAATAGATGTTTAGATTGATTTCCAATTTTTCTTTCTACAATATATTCAACACCATCATTTCCAACAAATTCAACAAATATTTCTGCAACTTTGCTACCTTTTTTTACAGCATCTTTTAATTGTCCATTTCGTGGTTCAACATTGAATAATACTATTCCTAAAGCCTCAAAAACCGAACTTTTTCCACTGCCGTTTTTTCCAAGTAAAAGATTAATTCCATCTTCAAATTCTAATTTTAAACTTTCATGATTTCTAAAGTTTTTTAATTCAATTTTTTTTATTTTCATTTATATCACCTTCAATAATAAAAGAACTCAAAAAATTATCAAACACATCAAATAATTCTTCACCTTTAATTCCTTCATGCTCCATACTCTTTAATTTATCTAAAAATTTAACTGTTTTTTTACTGTCAGCAGAAAATATATTATCCCAGCTCTCAACAACTTTACGTTCTATAGCATTTTTATCAGTAATTTCATAATATTCTTCGTTTGATTTTTCATAAACATGGTCAATCTGCACAACAGCTTTCAATGCTCCTTTTTCTTTTAGTAATTTTTCTATTTTTTCCGTATCTAATGAAAATTTTGAACTATTCTTTATTTTTAATATGATAATTTCTTCATCTTTTTCAAATTCCAATTCTTCAATAAATTTTTCTATTATTTCAAAGTTGTTATTGTATTCTATTTCACGTCTTAATATTTTTCTTTTTAGAGAATGATAAAATTCATATTCTTTTGTTTCTGTATCAAAAATAATAAAACCTTTTTTACCTTTTTCATTTAAATCCCAATATTCAGGGCAACCAGGAATAAAGAAAAAAGGATTATCTTTTGGATATGTTTTGAATGTATGAATGTGACCACCTGCTATATATAATACTTTGTCTTTTAAAATATCTATATTTTCAGAAGAAATACATCCTGGAAGAAATTCTCCTGCTAAAGCTGTATGTACCATAATTATATTTTTTTCATCAGGATTTAATTGATCATTTAAATCTAGTAGATATTTATCAATAAATGCACCTGGATAACCAAGTCCATAGAAATTTATATCCTTGATTTTAATTGGTTCAAAAATTATTTTTTCTTCATTAATAAAAATTTTTGGAACTTTTACAAGGTTTTTATTTTCAAGATAATTGATCCATGAATCATCTGAATTATATATTTTATCGTGGTTTCCTTCTATTATCAATGTAATAATATTATTGTTTTTTAATTTTTCCAAAATTTTTTCTGTTCTATATAATATATCAGGTAATAATGTGCTTTTATCAAATAAATCACCACTTATCAAAAATATGTCAACAGATAATTCTATAGCTTTATCCACTATATATTCAGCTGCATTAAAGTAATCTTCATATCTTTTGTTTGTATATTCACCTATTCCACCAACAGGTCTTCTGCCAAGATGCCAGTCAGATGTGTGTAATATTTTCATTTCATCACTTCCTTTTTAAAGCTTATAATAAGTATTTCTACCTTTTCCATATCTTTTAAGGTATCCTTTTTCCACATAGTCTTTTAAAATACTACGTGCTCTTCTTTCTCTTACATTCAAAATTTTTTCAACATCATTTTTTCCAATTAACAATGCACCACCAATAGTGAGAAAATGGTTTTTATTATATTCTTTTAAAATTTTTAGATTTAGCATTTTGTTTTCATTTAACTCTTTTCCTGTATAATTTTTAAAATCTTTTTTTATTGTTCCAAAATCAACATTTTCCTGTGGGTAATTAAATAAGATTTCTTCAAGTATATTCATATAAATCACCCATAGAGTATAGATTTGTAAACATACACTCTTAATTATAACATGCTTATTTGTTTTTTTAATTCTTTTTCAAAATTTTTATCATATTCAACTTCAATTATATTCCCATTTTTTAGACTTATAATATATCCTTTTTTGGGATTTCCAAAATCTTTTAAGAGATACATATAAAATTGTAATTGAAATTTATAATCTTCTATTTTTTCTAAATTATTTAATTCAGAATATTTATAATCCAACACTTCTATGTTGTTTTTTTCATCAAAAATAACTCTATCAGGTACTCCAAAGATCATATATTCTTTATTTTCAATTTCCAATCTTTTTACCAATCTCCATTCTGTTTTAAATCTTTTAATGGAAAATAATCTTTTTATTGTATCATTATTTAATGCTTCTGGCAAATCTCCATTTTTTATTAAATATTGTATTTGATTAAAGTTGTTTATACTCTCCATTAAATTATGTAATTCTGAACCTTTTAATAATTTATCTTCATTTGACAGTAAATCATCCGTTTCAATTTTTATATAACCTTCTTCTGTTAGGTCGTCTGCAATTTCTTCTTTTTTTAATTCATTTATAATATACGTTGGCGCTATGTATTTTTTATATGCAAAATCCATAAGATTTTTTAATTGCTTTTTTTCTATTTTTATTTCTTTTTCCTGTTTTTCATTGTGCGAAATCTCTATTTCACTAATGTCAAGCTCTTCTGCCATAATTATATCTCTTGTTTTATATGGCAATTTCATGAATAAATCCGAAATATTTTTTATTTCATTATTATCTTTTTTATCTTTAGTAGCAGCGATTATAGGTATTAACATTTCTTTTGGTCTTGTTATTGCAACATACATTAATCTTAAAATTTCAGTGTCTTCAAGAAATTTATTTATATCGAACATTTTAGGAAATTCTTTTCCAAGTTCAATATTTATTTTTTCTTTATCTGTTAAAGGTATATCAGCATTTTTTACTGTTTTTAAGAATAGCTTTTTTAGGACAAAATATCTCACATTATCTTTTGGTAAGGAAAATTCTGTTTTTTCGTCAGAAGTATTTACTTTTTCTCCAGTTTCCTCACTTGAATTCAAATTTATTTTTCCTCCTAATCCACCAAGTATTACAATAGGAAATTCAAGACCTTTTGATTTGTGAATAGTCAATACTTTTACAACATTTTCTTTTTCATCAAGGATAGCAGCTTCACTTTCTGAGATTTCTGATGATTTTTTTAAGAGTCTCATCAATTCAGCAAAAGATATTGCAAGTGTGTTATATTGTTCTGCTTCATCAATCAATTTTTTTACATTTGCTATAGCATAGTAGGAATCTGTATATAATGTTAATTTTGAAAGGTAATTATTTTCTGTTATAACACCTTTTAATATTTGTGTTGGCTTTAAATAATATTTTAACTCCACATATTTTTCCAGTACTTCAAACGCTCTTTTTTCACTTTCTAAAAGTTTATCTTTATTTTCCTGTATAGTTTTGTATAATGAATTATATTTTTTTGCATTTTTTATTTTTATAAATTCATTTAATCTCTCAAAAGTCATACCACCCATTAAAGACATTATATAACCACTTAAATTCAAGTCATTATTTGGATTTTGAATAGCATTTAATGCGGAAAATACAGTTTGAACCTCTGTTTTATCATAAAATGATTTACTTCCAATTATATAAAACGGTATATTGTACTTTTTAAATGCCTTTCTGATTTTCTCTTCTGAATTTTTTAATTCCCTTAATAATATAGCTATATCGTTGTATTTTATTTCTCTTTTTTCAAATATAATTTTCCCATTTTCTCTTTTTCTGAATTTCATTTTTTTACCAATTAATGATTGCACTGTTTTCGCAATTATTTCATATTCGTCTTCTGTGTTTATTACATATTTTATTCTGTGCTTATCATTTTTGTTCTTCGAAATGGATGGAATAATATCATTTTCGTCTTTTTTTTCATATTCGGAAAAATCCTTATTATTACTAAATAAAAGATTATTATATACATCGTTATACACTCTTTTTACACTTTCATAACTTTTTATAGTTTCTTCACTAAATAATATCTTTTCAGAAAATTCATTTGCAAATTCTACTATTTCTGAATTCGAACGTCTATTAATCCTTAATTGAAATTTACTATTTTCATCAAAATCATTTTCTGTAACAGCAAAAACAGAGACATCTGCTCCTCTGAATCTATATATTGATTGCTTCCTGTCACCAACATAGAATATATAATTTTCTTCTGTATGAATATTATCAAATAATGCTTTTTGAAGGAAGTTCGTGTCCTGATATTCATCAACGATAATATATTTGAATTTATTTTGATATTTAACCTTTATCCTTTTATCTTCTAAAACTTCCAATGTTTTGCCAAGTATACCTTTAAAATCATATTGAAATTGATCTGCTGTATATAGATTATATATTTCCTGAGCAATTAATACAGCATTTTTAAACAACCATAATACTTTATTAAAATCAGGATTTGGCAATTCGAATGTTGGGATTGAACTCATTTTCATTTCTGTTCTCCAATTTTTTAATGTATCTAAAAGTACTTTTTTAAATGTATCAAGTTTTAATTCCTTTAATATATATTTCAAAGCTATTATAAATCGCTTTTTGTCTTGAAGAATTTCATTTATTATTATTTTTACTGTTTCACGTCTTTCTGGAGAAATAAAAAATGTAATTTCATCTATATCAAGTCTTTTATTATCCATAATATTTTCATAGATGGTAAATAATATTTTTAATGTGTTATATACCGATTTTTCAATTTCTATATTCATCTTTAATTCATTAATTATAGTGAAATTCGGATCTACTCCTATTGCGATATTATTTTCTTTTAATATTCTCGAACAAAAACTATCTATTGTCATTATCCATGAGCGATTTAGGTTTGTTTTTATTTCACGCCAGTATTTATAGTTTTCTTCTATGTTTAATTTTTTTTCTACTTCTTCGAGGATTCTTTCTTTCATTTCCCCCGCCGCTTTGTTGGTAAATGTTACTGCAAGAATATTCTGAACAATATCCGGATTATTTTCCTTTTCGTATTTTTCCAGTATAGCTATATAATATTGAGTTATTGTGTATGTTTTTCCTGTTCCGGCAGAAGCAGAAATAAAATAATTCTTATCAACATTTTTTTTCATTTTATCTATATTTAAAATTTTAGACATTTTTTCACCTCATTATTTAGAGTTCTTTTTAGATTTTACATGTTCTCTTGTTTTTAGGTTAATATATTTTCCCCAGCCTAAAACACTACATAATCTATAATATTCACATTTATTATCTTTACCATTTGAATTATATCCACCATCACATGTATAATATTTCTCACTGGAGTTTTGAACATTATATTCTTTCATCCTTAAATAATCTAAGAATCTATATTTTAATTTATTTTTATCATCAATGAATGCAGGATAAAACTCTGCACTTTTAATAGCTTTTATTACATCATCAAACCATTTTTCAAATTCTTTTAGAGGAGTTTTACTATATGACGTTGAATTACCGGGATATTTTATATATATATTGTTATCTTCAATTTTCATCCATTTTAAGCTATCTTTTTTCCCCAGTTCTTTTTCCTTCATTGGAAGAAAACTTAAAAATATGGATTTTCCTTTTATTTTTGATTCCCAATCTGGATTACTTAATAATATATAATAGTAAAACAACAATTGTTCACTTTGAAAACTTTTGCTATTTTTATAATCTATTATAGATAATGCTTCTTTTTCTATTTTTTCCACAGGTTTTAATTCTTCTTTCTTTTTATCCATATCAAACCTTATATCTTCCTCAAGCAAATCTATCCTATCAATACGAGCAAAAAAATTATAATCTTTATATCTTCCGGAAACCGAATATTCGCTTTTCAAAACTTTATTGTATAATATTGTTTTTTTATCCAGGTTATTTTTGGCTCTACTACTACCAAAGAATATATATGACTCAACTAATTTTTTCACAACTATAACCATCTCACTGGCTATATCTTCTATTTCTATTTCCTTTACTATTTTATATGATCTTAATTCTTCTACGCCGGAATTATCCCATTCTTCCATAGCAATTTCTTTTATTTCGTTATATAACATTTTCTCATTCTGAATAAGACTAAAAATAGAATTATATGCCGGATATTTATCGAATAATCTTTTCATTATACGATGTTTTAAGTTTCCTGTATAGAAAATGGAAAAATCTTTATTACCTTTTATATTTGCTATATATTTCAGATAATATTTAAATGGACAGTCTACATATGTTGAAATCTTATTATGGCTAATATCGCCAGTATTTATTTCATCATTCAACATCCAGTTATAATTATCTCTTTTTACTTTTAAATCTTCTATTTCTGTAATTACACTATTTATCTCTTTTATATCAGATTTTAAATTATTATATGCAAAGTATAATGCAGCCTGTTCTAAAGAAAAAATTTCATATGTGTCTACGGGAATAATTTCTTCACCTTTTATTTTTAAATCCCAATCTTTAACCTTAAATAATTTTTCAAAATCTTTTTCATATGGAGAAGAGAGTATTTCTTCTCCTGATAATGTCGCTTTTGGATAGGTAAATATTACATTATCAGAAAAAAGCATGGAAATATAAAGGTTTTCTCTGAATTGCAATTCGGAAATTTTTGAATAATTATTTGTTTGTGTGATTTGTGATAATAACGGATTTACAGCGATTGATGGATAATTTCTGTCAGTAAAAGATACAAATATCTTGTATTTTTTATGTACAAATCTTGAATCATTTAATGTGAATATTTCTACTGTATTTGAATATCTTTCAGAAATTCTAAATTTTTCTGTTTCTATTAAACTGGAAAGTATGTTATAAAATTTGGAAAGCTTAATTTCACCGTCTATTAAACGACTCAGATTTTTTTCAAGAGTGAGTAATAATTCATGAAATTTATATAATGCATTTAATTCACTTTCCACTTTTTCTATATTTTTTATGTTTATAATTCTTTCATTTATCCAGATATTTAAAAGTTCTCTGTAATATGTAATTTCAAAATCATTTATATCTATTTTCTCTAACAGGTTAAAAAGTGTGTGCATTAACTCCAATAATTCGTTAAATTGTTCTTCCTGTTTTTCTAATCTTTCCTTTTCATCAGATATATTTAATTCTGCTTTTATCTCTTTTAGATATTTTGAAATTGTATTTAACCACTTTTCCTTTCTTGATTTAAGCGTAGACTTTGGATAGTCATAATAGAGATTAATAGCTTTTAATAACGATTCAATTTCATCAATTGATAACGAACGTTCTCCTCCGTATCCTGCTTCTATTAATGCAAGCAAATCTTCTACTTCATATCCTGAGTATTTCGCCTTTAATGGTAATAATAATTTTGAAACTATAACGCTTTCTGATAATGGAATATCATTTTTCAATCTATATGGAACGTTTAATTCTTCAAAAAATTCAGCAAATGCATTCGCAGTTTGTGTATCAGGAACAATTATTCCAAAATCCTGAGGTTGATTATTTTCATATATTATTTTTCTTTTTATTTCTTTTGCTACATTTTCTATTTCTAATACAGTATTTTTAAATACTGTTTTTTGTATGTATATACCTTTGAATAATTCTTTTAATTCTGATTTATGATAATTTATTTCAAAACCTTCATTTTTTAAAAAGTATAATATTCTTTCAAGACTTTTGAATGATTCTTCATCTATCGGATTCCAAGCAAAAAATATAACATTGTCAAACATATTAAACATTGTTTTTAATACTTTAGTCAAAATAGGTGGTATATCAAAAAAACCGCTTATGAACAATGTATTTCCCAAGGTTTTTTCAAGTTTAGGCAGTTCATTATAGAACCATTTATATATACTAATCTGGTCATAATTTTTATCTATACTTTTAGAATTGTCGAATTTTGTATTGAGTATTTCTTCCAGCTTTTCTTCAAGATGCTTATATAGCTTATACAGATTGCTATCACCATCTACATCTTTATCTATTTCTGAATATAATTCATTTGAAGAAATAATATTTTCATCGTCTATTCTTGAAATCTCCCATTTTCTTTCAAAAATTTCAAGGAGATAATCAATTGAGCGTTTTGATTTTGAAAGGGTTTTTACATAATTTTTGAATTGTGGATTATTTTTTTCTTTTTCTATTAAATCTTCCATTTCTTTTGCTATATATGATTTTAAAAAATCCCTGTCTATAAACAGGGATGAAGGTTCATATTTTCTAAATATTTCAACAGCATATTGATTTATAACCCTAAAAGCATCTCTATTAATAGTTTTATCAACTTTCCTCGCAACACTTTCAGCAATTTGCTTTACATAATCACCAGATGGACCTATAAACAAAAAATTCATCGGGTCTTTTTTATAATAGGGAAGAATAATTTCCCCTAACTCTTCAAAATGATTACGTTTTATATCAATAATCTCTATTTTTTTCATATTATTCCTCCTGCTATTCCTCATAATATTCTAATCCATGTTCTTCACACCACTCTATAGCAATTTCTTTCAATTTTTCCATTTTGTATTCATAATACTTATCTCTTAAACCAAGCCTGGAGATTTCATATTTAAAAAATCTAAACGCTCCTCTACCATTAAGTGCATTTAATAAAATTTCAGAAGTTTCATCATCAACCATATAAATAGAAAAGTTTCTCATAATCTTATATTCATAAATATCATATTGCGAGGGTATTGGAATATAGATTTCTGGATAAGTTAATATAGCATCTGCTAATTTCAACTCTTCTTTTTCCCAATCTTGAGCTTTTGAATAGATATAATCATAATCATCATACTCAGCTTTTGAAAGAAAGTCGTTTTCAATCGTAACAAATTCACCTGTTTTTTTGTTATAATATTTGGTTGTTTCTGAGAATTGCGCATCCATTTCTTCTACAAGTTCTTTTATATTAACTTTCATAGTTTCTCCCCCCTTTCATAGTATTTTTAAATTGTGCAAATTCAAATCTTTTCTTTCCTTTGATTTATTTTTTGCTTTTTTCCTGGAATGACTCTCTCTAAATTAAATTCACTCCTTATCATATTATTCTTTTTCCTAACTTAAATACCCCCTATAATATCTTTAGTGAATTTTTATCTATTTTCTCAATTTATCTTTATTATATCATATCGTATATTCAATATATTGACAAAAAATACAAAAAAATGTTATACTAAATCAAAGCTAAAAAAGGTGGGAAACTATGAAAAAGAATTTTATTAATCTTGTGTATGATTATGTTATAAATGAAAATTTTGATTCTACACACGATTTAGGTCATATACTAAGAGTTACAAAAAATGCTGAATTTATAGCAAAAAACGAAAATGCCGATATAGAAGTTGTTATTATTTCAGCTTTACTTCATGATATAGCAAGAAACGATGAATTATCCGGAAAAATAGAAGATCATGCGCTCGAGGGTGCAAGAAGAGCTGAAATTTTTTTAAGAAAAATTAAGTAT
Source organism: Marinitoga sp. 1154 (assembly GCF_013363285.1). Taxonomy (NCBI): domain Bacteria; kingdom Thermotogati; phylum Thermotogota; class Thermotogae; order Petrotogales; family Petrotogaceae; genus Marinitoga; species Marinitoga sp. 1154. The sequence continues at coordinate 172,289 of NZ_LBFB01000001.1, forward strand.
CCAAAATATAGAAAAGTTTCATATTGTATAGAACATCACAGATTTAGAAAGAAAAATATTCCAGAAACATTAGAAGCAAAAATTATACAAGATGCTGATAGATTAGATGCTTTAGGATACGTAGGAATAACAAGAGTTTTCATGCATAAAAATGGCGGAGATTTAAAAGAAAGAATCGAACACTTTTACGAAAAAATACTTAAACTCAAACATTTAATGAATACAAAAACCGCTAAAATATTGGCAGAAGAAAAATCCAAAATTGTTGAAACATTTATAAAAGGTTTACAAAAAGAATTATTATATGTTTATGAGGTGGATGATGGATAAAAAACAAAGGATTTTAAAAATTTTAGAGAATTCAGAAAATCCTGTAAAAGGCAAAATATTAGCAGAAAAAATTGGTATAAGCCGTCAGATGATTATACAATATATATCCAGATTAAAATCAGATGGACATAAAATTATTGCTACAAGAGATGGATATATTCTGGAAAAAGAAGTAGGAATTAGAAAGATGATAGCTGTAAAGCATTCAACAGATGAAATTGAAAATGAACTATTTGCTATTGTACAGGCAGGAGGAAAGATTATAGATGTTATTGTTGAACACCCTCTTTATGGTGAAATTAAAGGAAGAATCGATGTAAAAAACGAAGAAGATATTATAAGATTTATGAGTTTATTAAAAACCACACAAGCAACACCATTATTGGAATTATCAGATGGCGTTCATATTCATACAATTGAGGTCAAAGATGAAAAGAGTTTCGAAAAAATAAAAAAAGCCATTAATAAATATTTAATACTTGATTTTTAGTTATTTGCACTTAATAAAAAGGAGTGGAATTATGGATTTTATTGATTTGAGAAGCGATACTGTCACATTACCTACCGAAGAAATGAGGAAAGCTATGTGTGAGGCTGAAGTTGGAGACGATGTTTATGAAGAAGATCCGACCATAAAAAAGTTAGAGGAATTGGCGGCTGATATATTAGGAAAAGAAGCAGCTCTTTTTGTTCCAAGTGGAACATTTGGAAATCAATTAGCTTTATTCACACATTGTAATAAAGGTGATGAGGTAATATTAGGTGACGATTGTCATATTGTTCAACATGAAGCTGGAGCTGCTGCAATCATCGCAGGTGTTCAATTACGTACAATTAAATCAAATAAAGGCATGCTTCCTCCAGAAGAAATAGAAAGAAGTATAAGAAAGGTTGAAGATATACATTTTCCTAAAACCGGATTAATTGCATTAGAAAATGCTCATTCTAATGGAAGAGCCATACAGTTAGAAAATTTCGAAAAAATAAAAACAATAGCTGATAAATATAATATTCCTATACATTTAGATGGTGCAAGATTATTCAATGCTGCTATATCATTAAACGTTGAACCGCAAAAAATAGCTTCATATGCAGATTCTATTAACATCTGCCTTTCAAAGGGGTTGTGCGCTCCTGTTGGCTCTTTACTTGTTGGAAGTTATGATTTTATAAAAAATGCTAAAAGAAATAGAAAAATTATGGGCGGTGGACTAAGACAGGCAGGAATATTAGCAGCTGCAGGAATAATTGCTTTAAATAAAATGCGTTTTAGATTAAATGAAGACCATGAAAAGGCTAAATATTTGGCTCATAAACTTTCTAAACTTGGTTTTATTGATATTGTCGAAGATGTTGATATTAATATGGTGTTTTTTAAAATAAATAAGAATTTTAATGATAATGAGTTTATATTATATATGAAAGACAATGGTATAAAAATAAATCCACCAGAAGAAAACATATACAGGTTTGTTACTCATTACTGGATAAAAAAAGAGGATATCGATAAAACAATAAAAAATATAGAAAAATATTTTTATCATAGTAAATAACTATAGTTTTTGTATAAGGGGGATATGGGGTGAAATACTCAAAAGTGAATAGCGCATATGTTTCAGGTTTTGAAGTAAAACCTATTATTGTGGAAGTTGATATAAATTCAAAAGCAACACAACAAATCTTTAAGATAGTCGGCATGCCAAATACAGCAATTTTAGAAAGTCAAAAAAGAGTATATAGTGCTATAAGAAATTCAGGATTTAAATTCCCAAACGGGAATGTAACCGTAAATCTTGCACCAAGTAATATTAAAAAACACGGAACACATTTTGATTTGCCAATAGCGATATCTATATTATTGGCTTCAAAACAATTAAATTTTAATATTGATAATTATTATATATTTGGTGAAATTGGGTTAAACGGTGAAATCAGAGGAATACCAGGAATAACATTATTGTTACTGGATATATCCCATAAAAATAAAAATGCCCGGTTTATAATTCCAAAAGAAAATGAAGAAGAATCTTTGTTTATAGAAAAAAATACAGTTTATATAATTAATAAATTAACTGATATAATTCATATATTCGATCCAGAAAAATCTGAAAATTATAAAGCTTCTCCTAAAAATACATATTATGAAAAGAATGATGAACAACTTGATTTTTCAGAAATAAAAGGGCAATTTTTTGCAAAAAGAGGAGCTGAAATAGCCGCAGCTGGATTTCATAACTTATTAATGAAGGGAAGCCCAGGATCTGGTAAAACAATGATTGCACGAAGAATTCCTACTATTTTACCTGAAATGACAAAAGATGAAATAATAGAATCAACAAAAATCTATTCTATATATGGTTATCTAAATAAGGTAATAAAAAAACGTCCTTTCCGCTCTCCACACCATTCTGCATCTGCTGTTTCAATAATTGGTGGTGGTGCCGATTCAAAACCCGGAGAGGTTAGCCTGGCAAATAATGGTGTTTTATTCTTAGATGAATTTCCTGAATTCAGAACTGATGTAATTGAAGCTCTCAGACAACCTATGGAAGATGGAATTGTTACGATTTCCAGAGCAAAATTAATTGCTACATATCCCGCAAAATTTATGTTAATCGCAGCACAAAATCCATGTCCTTGTGGATATTATGGTGACCCAGAGCACGAATGCACATGCACATTAAACCAAATTAATAATTATAATAGAAAAATATCAGGTCCAGTTTATGATAGAATCGATATCAGAATAAAGATCGAACGTGTTAAAATAGATGATATTTTCAGCAATATAAATGAAGAAAGTTCAGCAACTATACGCGAAAGAGTAAGAAAAGCAAGTTATATACAAATAAAAAGACAGGGAAAACTAAATGGAAAACTTACCCAAAAGGAAGTAAAAAAAATTATTAAGCTTGATGAAAGTGTTGAAAGTTTTTTAAAAACTGGCGCAAAAAAATTTAAAATGACCGGTAGAGGAATTAATAGAATATTAAAGGTTGCTCAAACAATAGCCGATTTGAAAGGAAGCAATAAAATAAAAATTGAAGATATAGCAGAGGCCTTTCAATTCAGGGGGGATTAAAATTTATAAAAATTCATATGGAGATATGTTTTTCAAAATAAAAGATAAATTAGAATTTATAGAGATACTCGATTCCATAATTAAAATACCTAAAAGAGATGTTTACTTCTTTTCCGAAGTAGAAAGTGATTTTTATTATATGAATAATATAGGAACTTTATATGTTTTAGAAATAGAAAATGAAAAAAGCAAAGAAAAAACTTTCAAAAATTTTTTTCCAGATAATAGTCTTATATATTCAATTTTAAAATTATCAAAAAAATCCTTAATTCCGTTTACTATATGGGATTTGGTAAATTTTTATAAAAATGGATATAAAATTCGCTATTTAAAGGAATATAATAAAATTTTGGCATTTTACATATTAAAAAACAATGTTGTAGATTTTGTTTTTTTTGAAAATGAAAATATAAATTTAATTACTCAAACTTTAAAAGATATTTCTTACTTTGTCAATAACTCATACGTTATAAACGTATATTCTAATCAAAAAAATTTTAAAAATTTATTATCAAACAAAAATACTATTGATATAAGAAATTTTTATATTTATAAATTAAATTCGCATGGTATCTATATTACAAATCCTCAAAAAAATGATTCAAAAAAAATAATTAATTTTTATGAAAAAGTTTTTTCAAATTCAACTACACTGGCAACTCAACTGAACGAATTTAATAAAACAGTTAAAGACTTTGAGGAAATCATCAGCTTATCAAAAAAATTGTTTGGATTGAGAATATTAGTTACAAAATTTACTGATAAAATAATAGGTAATGCTGATATTTATTGGAATATTCAAAGACAAAGATTAAAAAAAACTGCTAAATTAGGAATTAGTGTACTTGAAAGTTTTAGAAATATGGGTATAGCCACAACATTAATTAACAATCATATAACATGGTGTATAGAAAATCCCGATATACATAGACTCGAATTAGAAGTTTTTTCAAATAACATAAAAGCTATATCTTTATATAAAAAATTAGGTTTTATTGAAGAAGGACGACGTAAAGAAGCTGTTTATATTGATTCTAAATATTTCGATATTATAATGATGGGTTATATAACAGAACCAATTTTTTTGTTTTAAAGTTTGTGAATTATTTATATTTTTAATGTTTTATATTAATCTTTTATTAAATTAAAAGTAGTATAGTTGAGCTTTTTTTACACAAAATTAATCCTTTCTTTTCCTATCCGTTATATTTCACATATCAAATTAAATCATAATATTATATAATCTATGTGAAGATTTCTTCATTAAATTTTTTTGTTTTTCTTTTTGTGAAATTGTGAAAAAAATATCTTATTTGGATAATATTTGTCTAAATTGAATATTTTATATAATTTGTGAAAAAAATATCTATTTATTTAATATATATAATTTTTGTATATAAGAATAAATCCATAACGAGGAGGGAATGCAATGTCTGTAGAACTTGAGAACAAATTTAGAGAAGTAGAAGAATATATTGATTCATTAAACCTCGAGAACAAAGATAAAGTAACAAAAAGAAGTTATTTAATTCATGTTTTGCACAAAGCTCAGGAAATAATTGGTTATCTTCCGATTGAAATTCAAAAAATAATAGCAAAAAAACTGGATGTTCACGCATCTGATGTATATGGTGTTGTAACATTTTATAATTTTTTCAGTATGAAACCAAAAGGCAAATATCCTATTAATGTATGCTTAGGTACTGCATGTTATGTTAGAGGTTCGGGTGACATTCTTGAAGAGTTTAAAAAACAACTTGGCATAATAGAAAATGAAACCACAGAAGATGGTATATTTAGTATCCATGCAGTTAGGTGTGTAGGCGCGTGTGGACTAGCTCCAGTAGTAATGATTGGTGATGAGGTTCATGGAAGATTAACAACAAAAGATGTAAAAAGATTAATAAAGGAATATAGAAATAGAGATAAATAAGGAGGGGATCCTATGCCAAAAATAAAAAGCTTAGAAGATTTATTAAAGCAAAAAGAAGAAGCTAAAAGTAAATTATCTTTAAGAAAAATAGCTGATAAAGATGACATTATAACTCTTAAAGTTGCAATGGGAACATGTGGAATTGCAGCAGGAGCTAAAACAACATTTGAAAAATTACTTGAAACTATTGAAGAAAAAAATTTGGATAATATAAGAGTTATACAGACAGGATGTATGGGATACTGTCATGCTGAACCTACAGTAGAAGTTAACGAACCAGGAAAAGAACCTATATTATATGGAAAAATTACTGGTGATAGAGCTAAAGAATTGATAGAAAAACATATTTTAAATGGTGAATTATTGCAGGACTCAATCATAGGGGAAACTCACAAATCAATTAATGAATAAGGAGGGAATAAAAATGTCATCATATAAATATCACGTTTTGATATGTGGTGGTACAGGCTGTACCTCTTCCAAAAGTGAGTTAATAAAAGATAATTTAGAAAAATTAGTTAAAGAAAAAGGCTTGGAAAATGATGTTCAAATAGTTAGAACTGGATGTTTTGGATTCTGTGAACAGGGACCAATAGTGAAATTTTTACCTGATAATACTTTCTATGTAAGAGTTACCCCAGAAGATGCTGAAGAATTAGTAAATGAACATATTATAAAAGGTAGAAAGGTTGAAAGATTATTATATGTTGAACCAACAGAACATGAAAGAATAGATGAATCAAAGAAAATGCCATTTTATAAAAAACAAATAAGAGTTGCTTTAAGAAATGCAGGATTAATCGATCCTGATGATATAGATGAATATATAGCTAATGATGGATATCAGGCATTGGCTAAAGCTTTATCTATGTCACCTGAAAAAGTTGTTGAAGAAGTTAGAGAATCAGGATTAAGAGGTAGAGGCGGCGGCGGATTTCCGACAGGTTTGAAATGGGGATTTGCTCAAAAAGCTAAAGGAGATATTAAATATGTTGTATGTAATGCCGACGAAGGGGATCCTGGAGCATTTATGGATAGATCCGTTCTTGAAGGAGATCCGCATTCAGTTATCGAAGGTATGGCTATTGCAGCTTATGCTATAGGCGCCAATCAGGGATATGTTTATATAAGAGCTGAATATCCGTTAGCTGTTAAACGATTAGAAAATGCTATAAAGCAGGCAAAAGACTATGGATTATTAGGAGAAAATATATTTGGGACAAACTTTTCATTTGATTTAGAAATAAGACTTGGGGCTGGAGCTTTTGTTTGTGGAGAAGAAACAGCTTTATTAGCTTCTATTGAAGGATATAGAGGAGAACCAAGAACAAAACCTCCTTTTCCTGCAAATAAAGGATTATGGGGAAAACCTACAATTATAAATAATGTTGAAACATTTGCCAATATAGCTCCAATATTATTAAAAGGGGCAAAATGGTTTAGAAGTTTAGGTACAGAAAAATCTCCAGGAACTAAAGTATTTGCATTAGCTGGTAAAATAAATAATGTTGGACTTGTAGAAGTTCCTATGGGAACTACTTTAAGAGAAGTTATATTTGATATAGGTGGTGGAATTAGAGAAAATAAAAAGTTTAAAGCTGTTCAAACTGGTGGGCCATCAGGAGGATGTATTCCAGCAGCATATTTAGATACGCCTATAGATTTTGATACATTAACAGCATTAGGCTCAATGATGGGATCAGGCGGAATGATTGTTATGGACGAAAATACATGTATGCCTGATGTTGCAAAATTTTATCTAGAATTTTCAGTGGAAGAATCATGTGGAAAATGTACTCCATGTAGAATTGGAAATGTCAGATTATTAGAAGTATTAGATAAAATCACATCTGGAAGAGCTACTATGGAAGATCTTGAAAGAATGAGAATTCTTGGAGAAACAATTAAAGATTCTGCCCTTTGCGGTTTAGGACAAACATCACCAAATCCAATTTTATCAACACTTCATTACTTTAAAGATGAATATGAAGCTCATGTTCTTGATAAAACCTGTCCAGCTGGTGTATGTAAAAACTTAATTACATATGTTATAGATAAAGAAAAATGTGTCGGTTGTACTGCTTGTGCAAGAGTTTGTCCTGTTGAAGCTATTAGTGGGTCTATTAAAAATCCTCATGAAATAGATCAGGAAAAATGTATCAAATGTGGCGCTTGTTATGCAACATGTAGATTTGGCGCTATAGAAAAGATATAGGAAGGAGGAAAAAATATGCCAAAAATTACTATAAATTGTAAGGAAGTTGAAGTACCTGAAAATTATACAGTTTTAGATGCTGTTAAATCTGTTGGTGGATATGTTCCGACATTATGTTATATGAAATTAGATGATATAGGAATTGAAAACAAACCTGCTTCATGTAGGGTATGTATGGTTGAAGTAGAAGGAAGACGAAATTTAGCTCCAGCATGTGCTACTCCAGTTGCAGAAGGTATGATTGTAAAAACTCATTCAAGGAGAGCTATACAAGCAAGAAGAACTGCACTTCAACTATTATTATCTGACCATCCACAAGACTGTTTAAAATGTCCAAAAAATGGCGAATGTGAATTACAGGATTTAGCAGCTGAATTAAATATTCATAATAATCCATATATGGGTAAAATGTCTTTACATAAAAAGGATATTTCAGCAGCAATAATCAGAGATCCAAATAAATGTGTAATGTGTAGACGATGTGAAACTATGTGTAATGAATTCCAGACTGTCGGCGTTCTATCTGCTGTAAACAGAGGTTTTGATGCTGTTGTTAAACCAACCTTTGACTGGAATCTCGAAAATACTGCTTGTACATTCTGCGGTCAATGTGTAGCCGTATGTCCGACAGGTGCTTTAGTTGAAAGATCATATATTGATCAGGTATGGGATGTTTTAGAAGATCCAAAGAAACATGTTGTTGTTCAAACAGCCCCAGCAGTTAGAGTTGCTATTGCTGAGGAATTTGGTCATGAACCAGGTACAATATCTACTGGAAAATTAGTTTCTGCTTTAAGAGTTTTAGGTTTTGATAAAGTATTTGACACTAATTTTTCTGCTGATTTAACAATAATGGAAGAAGCTACTGAATTTATTCAAAGATTAGAAAATGGCGGATACATGCCAATGTTAACAAGCTGTTGTCCTGGTTGGGTTAAATTTTTAGAACATCAATTCCCTGAATTATTGGAAATGCCATCAACCGCTAAATCTCCTCAACAGATGTTTGGAGCAGTTGCAAAAACATATTATGCCCAAAAAGCAGGAATCAATCCAGAAGATATTGTTGTAGTATCAATAATGCCATGTTTGGCTAAAAAATATGAAGCAAATAGAGATGAATTAAGAGATTCAGGATATCAGGATGTTGATTTTGTAATAACTACAAGAGAATTAGCAGATATGATCAGGGAATCAGGTATAAACTTTAATAATTTACCAGATGGCGAATATGATAATCCTTTAGGTGAATCAACCGGTGCAGCTGATATCTTTGGTAGAACTGGTGGTGTTGCAGAAGCTGCTTTAAGAACAGCTTATGAATTTATTACAGGTGAAGAATTAAAAGATGTAGACTTTGTTGGATTGAGAGGTTACGAAGGTGTAAGAATTGCAGAAATCGATATTAAAGGAAAGATAATTAGAGTTGGTGTTGCACATGGCTTAGGAAATGTAAGGAAATTGTTGGAAGATATAAGGGAAGGAAAAGTCGAGGTTCATTTGATTGAAGTAATGGCATGTCCTGGTGGTTGTGTTGGAGGTGGAGGACAACCTTATCATCACGGAGATTTCAATGTTATAAAAAGAAGAATTGAAGCTATTAACAAAATAGATAAGGATAAACCTATAAGAAAATCACATGAAAATCCTTCTATAAAGAAAATTTATGACGAATTTTTAGGAAAACCAAATAGTGAAAAAGCACATCATTTATTACATACTGAATATTTTGAAAGAGAATGGTTATGATATAATAAAAGCGGGGATTTTCCCCGCTTTTATTATAAAAATTTAAATTTTCTATTGTATTTAGGAGGTGCAAAATGTATACATATGGATTGATATTAATTGCAAATAATGAAGAAGAAGCTTACAATTTAGCTTCAAAATATGCAAGAAGATATGGAAATCATAATGTTTCTTCATGTATTAACTATTTAAATGAAAAAAAATTATTCGAAGACACAGTAAATGATTTAATTTCTATGTATAAAAGTTTAAAAGAAGCGTCAGAAAATATGATAAAAAGATTTGAAGGAAAAGTTCCTGAAGATGATTATATTTTAAATCAATTAAAAGATAATTTAAAAAGATTTGAAAACGGGAAATATGCTTATCCTGAAGAATGGAAACTGGTATTTCATGATGGCAATGATTTTGAACATATTGATAATTATAAAATATTTGAAAATATTAAAAATCATCACCAAATAAAAAATTTATATTTATTAATAATTGATATATTTTAAGATTAATATATTCTAAGATGGCTTTTGCCATCTTTTTTATTTTGCTTTTTAGAAAAAAGTTTCAAAAGTTGACTTAGCTTGAAATCTGAGATATAATATTAATATATGTTTCATTTTTTTTTGAATTTAAGGAGGGATAGAATGAAAAAAGCATTTTTTTTTATAGGTATTTTTTTCTTAGTATTTTTGCTTTATGGTTGCATGGATTTAAACAATGAAAAAACATATTATATTGAAGGGTATTTTAAAGATGATTGGGGAGATGGTCAATTACATCCGTGGAGTGGAGAATTTGTAATACTTGCTTTAGATTCAAGTAATAAAATAAAAGGTTATGATATTGCTAATGATCAAGAACCAAAAAACGATTACTTCAAAATAGAAAATCTTCTTGAAGGAAATTATATTTTAAAGGTATATACAGATGCCAATAATAATATTGATAAAAATGATTTAGAATCATTATTAAATAACACACCAGATGCAATAAAACATATTAATTTAACGAATAATGCAATTATCACCATTCTTTTTGGTGAAAATGATTAAGGGGGGGAAATATGCCGGAATTTGCAAATCCATTTTCAGGATTAAAAAGTGGTAGAAAATTAACGGATGAAGAATTAGTCAGAGCTATTCGCTATATGGTTGCTGCAGAATATGAAGCAATACAATTATATATGCAATTAGCTGAGTCTACAAATAATGAATTAGCAAAAGAAGTATTGGTTGATATCGCTAATGAAGAAAGAGTTCATGCAGGAGAATTTTTAAGATTATTAAAAGAGTTGGATCCTGAAGAAGAAAAATTTTATAATGAGGGTGCTAAAGAAGTAGAAGAGGAAATTGAAAAGTTTAAATCAAAATAATAATAAACCGGTATCTTAAGATACCGGTTTATTATTTGAAAATATAATTGTTTATGTTATAATATCTTCGTTATTTTTAATAATTCGGAGGGATACAATGAAAGAAAATATATATGTTATAGGACATAAAAAACCTGATACAGATAGTATTGTTGCTTCTATTTCTTACGCTTATTTAAAAAATAAGATCGATAATAAATATATATATATACCTTATAGACTTGGAAATCTTAATCCGGAAAGCAAATATGTCTTGAATTTTTTTAATGTTGAACCACCAAAAATCTTAAAACATGTATATATACAGGCAAAAGATGTTATGATAAAGGAGGTTATATCAGCCTATAAGGAATCTACTATTTATGAAGTTGGAAATAAAATGCTTGATAATCAGATAAAAAGTATTCCAATTGTTGATAAAGAAAATAAACTAATTGGACTTTTAACAGAAAGAGAATTAGCAAAAAATTTTTTACATGAAATACAAAATTTCACACTTGAAAAAAATCCTCCAAAAGTAAAGGATATTATAAAAACAATGAATGGAAAATTAATTACTGGAGATGAAAATAAAAAATTAAAAGGGTGTCCAACAATTGGTGCAATGACAGCTGAAGAAGTACAACGTTATGTAAAAAAAGATGATGTATTGATTACAGGAAATAGAAAAGATGTACAAAAAATTGCTCTTGAAAAAAAAGTAAGCTGTTTGATAATAACAGGAAATTTTTTTCCAGATTCAGATATAGTTGAACTGGCAAAAAAACAAAATACTCCAATTGTTGTTTCACCTCATCCCACATATATTACAGGAAGATTATTAAGATTAAGTACTCATGTTGAGAGAATAATGGAAAAAAACCCGCTTACAGTACTTCCAGACGAATTGCTACAAGATTTTGAAGAAGAATTGATGCAGGATAAAAAAGGTGTTGCGATAGTTATAGATAATGAGGATACAGTAAAAGGAATAATAACAAGACATGATTTAATTAAACCCAAAAATAAAAAGGTAATTCTTGTTGATCATTCAGAAAAATCTCAAACTGTAGAAGGAATAAAAGAAGCAGAAATTTTAGAAATTATAGATCATCATAGATTAGGAGGATTGGAAACAGGTCTTCCAATTACTGCCCATATTAGACCTGTAGGTAGTACCAATACGATAATATGGGACTTATATAAAAAAAATAAAATTTCCCCTCCATCTGAAATTGCCGGTTTAATGTTATCTGCCATATTATCAGATACTATGATATTAAAATCTCCTACTACAACATATGAAGATAAACAAACAGTTGAAGAAATTTCTAAGATGTTAAATATAGATCCAATTGAATATGGAATCAATATGTATAAAGCTAAAACAAATTTAAAAGGTTTTTCGGAAAAAGATATTTTAACCCTAGATTTAAAAGAAACACGAATATCAAGAGGTAAAATTGCAGTATCTCAAATTGAAGTTATAGATCCCCATCAAATTCTTTTAGAAAAAGAAAAAATTTTTAAATCAATGGAAAAATATGCAAAAGAAAAAAACTATGTTTTATTTTTATTTTTATTAACAGATGTGCTTAAAGAAGGGTCTTATATTTTTTCCGCAGGACAATACAAATTAGCGGAAAAAATATTTAAAATTAAATTCGATAATAAAATAGCTTTTTTAAATGGAATAGTATCAAGAAAAAAGCAAGTCATGCCTTTAATTTTCAGGAATTTATAACAAAAACAATACAGATAAAAATTATCTGTATTTAAAGTATTGTAAAAAAACCATTAAAGAGCGCTTTTTGCGCTCTTTTCATTTTTTCTTGATTATAGCTAGATAATATGTTTTATATTGGATTATTGTTATTTATATTCGATAATCTTTATTTTTATAATAAGTTTTTTTGTATTATAATAATATTAGAATTTTCTAATATTCTTTTTCTTTTAATTTTTATACGGGAGATGATATTATTGGACGAATGTAAATTAATTTCTAATATTTTTAAATCTCTATCTCACCCTGTAAGGCTAAGGATAATCAAACTTTTGAATGTAAAAAAATTATCTGTTTTAGAAATTAGCGAAAAACTTCAAACTAGTCAATCAAGTATTTCTCAACACCTTAAAATTCTGGAAGAGTCAGGAATTATTTCAAAAGAAAAAAAAGGAAATATAGTTTTTTGTAAATTAAAACATACTTTGGTTTTGGAACTTTTATCCGATGTAAAAAGAATAATTTCACAAGAACTTAAAGAAGCTAATAATATAATAAAGAAAGCATAATTTGGCTATTTTGTGAACAAAAATAATTTATCAAATTTAAAGATTTTTTTCACAAACAATTTTAAAAAGGAGGGAGTATTTTGAAAAAGTATATTTCAACTTTTTTAACCCTGTGGATAATCTGGATAGCCTTAACAGGATTTTCGCTTCCAGAAATTCTTACGGGTTTATTAGTTTCTCTGGTATTATCTGGAATTATAGCAAACATAGTTGATTACTCTTTTAATTTTTCCATTGTACCAAAATTATTCGTATTTGTTTTTATCTATGTTCCTGTTTTTATTATGGAAATGATAAAAGCGAATTTTGATGTTGCTGCAAGAGTATTGAATCCATCTTTACCATTAAATCCAGGATTCGTGAAGGTACCAACTAAATTGAAAGGTAATGTTGGAAAATTAACGCTGGCAAATTCTATTACATTAACTCCAGGTACTCTTTCGGTTGATGCTGATAAAGATTATATTTATATTCATTGGATCGATGTTAAAGGCGAATCTCCCGAAGAATATCAAAAATATGTCTCAGGAAAATTTGAGAAAATTTTGGGAGGGATTTATAAATGAATAGTTTAATAGGAATTTTAATTGCTATTGGTGCATTTTTCTCTATTTTAAGATTAATTCAGGGCCCCACAACACCAGATAGGGTTGTTGCTGTTGATACATTAAACGTTATAATAACAGGTTCTATTGTGTTTTTATCCTATATTTTCAAGAGTGAATTATATCTTGATATTGCTTTAGTTTATGGGGCATTATCTTTTCTTGAAACTGTTATTATCGCCCGTTATTTGGAGGGGAAAAAATGACTATAATTGGATATGTATTTATGATAATAGGTGCTCTTTTTTATGTTTTGGGTGGCTTAGGGTTATACAGAATGCCTGATGTTTATAACAGGCTTCAAGCAGCAACTAAAGCTACTACGTTAGGAACATTTTCTTTAGTTTTAGGTGTTGGAATTGCCCAACCACAATGGTTTATAAAAACATTATTAATCGTAGTTTTTTTAACAATTACTAATCCAGTTGGTAGTTCTGTTTTAGCTAAGGCTTCTTATATTTATGGCGCAAAACCATTTAAATTAATAAAAAATGATTTAGATGAACTCTACAAAAGTAGAGGTGATAAAAATGCAAATAATTGAAATTTTAGTAGGTATTACATTATTAATTTTTGCTTTTTTAGCTATAGAATCAAAAAAAATAATTAACTCTGTAATTTATTTATCAATATTAAGTATGTTATCAGTAGTATCTTTTATATTTATGAAAGCTCCAGATGTTGCTATTACAGAGGCAGTAATAGGTTCAGGTTTAGTAACAGCTATATTCATATTTACCCTTTTTTCTATAAAAAAGGTTGGTGATAAAAAATGATGAAAAAGGTTATTGCTGCATTAATAGTATTGGTTTTAGGAATTTTTATTTTTACAAATCTTTATTCAACAGGTGAAGGTAAATTATTTCCAAAATTTGGTGAAGTAAATTTAACTGAAAGAGTATCAAATAGTTTTGTAAATAAAAATGTTAGTGAAAATTCAGGTGAAATAAAATTTAAGGAAACAAAAGATGCAGAAAGCGGTTCGGCTAATATGGTAACTTCAATTGTTGTAAATTACAGGTCATTTGATACATTAGGTGAAGTTACAGTGTTATTTGTTTCTGCTTTAGGTGTTGGATTGTTATTAAGCGGTAACACAAGAATGAAATTTAAAACACCACCAAACTTTATTTTAAAAGCTGCAGTAAGAATAATTTCAGGAATCATTTTAATAACAGGTGTTTATATATTCATTCATGGTCATTTAACTCCAGGTGGAGGATTTCCAGGTGGTTCTATGATTGCTTCGGCAGTATTATTGTTCTACATATCTGATGATGAATTTAAAACAAAAGTAAAAGCATTTAAAGTACTAGAAGGAACAGCTGGAAGTTTATATTTAATATTCGGTCTTTTAGGAATATCATTGGGTGGATATTTCTTATACAATTTCTTACCTACAGGTACAGTCGGAGAATTATTCAGCGCAGGTATAGTTCCAATTATTTACATTTTTGTGGGATTAAAAGTAGGATCTGAGCTTTCAAACTTGATCTCAGATTTTCTCTCAGAGGAGGGGAAATAAATGATACAATATTTATTTATAGGTTTAATATTAATAGGTATATATGGTCTTTTAACTCAAAAGAACTTAATTAAAATTGTTGTGGCATTAAATGTTTTAGAAGTTGGAGTAAATTTATTTATTATATCTATTGGATATGTTAAAGATGGAATTGCTCCTATTCTATTTAATGGTGTAAAAACAAATAATAATTTGTTTGTTGATCCTTTACCTCAAGCTCTTGTTCTTACAGCTATTGTTATAGGTGTTGGAGTTACAGCGTTAGCACTAACAGTTGTAAGAAAAATTTATGAAAAATATGAAACATTAGAATTGGACGAGATGGGGAGTGAAAGCAATGATTAATCCTGTTTTATTAATAGTAATCCCATTACTATTTGCCTTTTTATCTGTTATTTTCAAAAAAGCTGATAAAACTCTTTTATTAGCTGCAGTTGCATTTAATGTTTTTGGAGCTCTTGTTATTCAGGAAGGTAATATTATCATTGGTGGTTGGAAACCTCCATTTGGTATAAATCTTGTTGTTGATCAATATTCGATATTTGGATTAATGATATTAAATATTGCTTTTGCCTTATCTGTTATTACATCATTAGCTTCAGTAAAAAAATATTCAACTGTATTATTGGTTTCACTGGCTTCGTTAAATGGAATGATGTTAACTGGAGATTTGTTTAATTTATTCGTATTTTTAGAAATTGCATCAATTTCAGCATATATAATGTCAACGATGACAAAAAGTTTTAAAGGAACCTTTAACTACATAATTTTAGGAGCTCTTGGTTCAAATCTTTATTTATTGGGAATTATTATTCTTTATGCAACGACTGGAACATTAAACATGGCTGATATGGCTTCAAAAATTAGCTTTGTAAATAGTAACGTATTATTATTAGCAGTAACATTTATATTTGCTGGATTTGCAGTAGAAACTAAAATAATGCCGTTCAACGGATGGGTAAAAATGGTATATGGAAATGTTAATGATTTAAATGGTGGAATTTTTGCTTCTGCATATGCAACAGCTGCTATTATGATGTTTGGAAGAATGTTTACAAATATATTTGTAGTAGATGGAACATTGAAAACATTATTACTAACAATTACAGCGTTAACTTTTGTATTTGGAGAAATTGCAGCTTTTTCACAAAAAAATATAAGAAGTATTCTCGCATTTTCTAGTATAGGACAAGCCGGGTTAATAACAACATTGTTCTTAACAGGTATTACTGGTGGAGCAATGATGCAGGTTGCAAATAATGCTTTTGCTAAATTATTAATGTTTACAATTGCTGGTGCAATGTATGTATACACTGGTACTGATAATATTGAAAAACTGCAGGGATTATTCAAAAAACATAAATTAATAGGATTAGGTTTTTCAATAGCAGCACTTTCTTTGGTTGGATTGCCATTATTCTATGGTTTTTATGTAAAAATATTTACATTAACAAATCTATTCAAATTAAATAATTTCTGGATTCCTGCATTAATCTTATTTGCAAGTTTAATTGAAGGTATTTATTTCATTAGAATGTTAGTTAAATTATGGAATCCAGGAGAAGAAGGAAAAGAATCAAAAGATGTATATACAACAAAACTTTCTTTGGAAAATTCATTTGCTTATGCTGCTTTAGCGATTGCAGTTGGATTATTCATAATTTACATTAGTTTCAATCCAGAATTTATAACACAGGGTATAAGCAATTACCTTTCCAATATACCGGGAGGGATGTGAAATGGCTTTAAATACTTTAATTCTATTCATACTATTAGGTGCATTTATTACATACGCTATCAGCAAATTTAATGATAAAGCTGGTGCATGGTTAACTGTTATTGTTTCATTAATAGCATTATTTAGTATATACATGTTAAAAGATTCTAATAGCGAAATATTTAATCTATTTGACTATGGTATGTATTCTTTGAATTTAGTTACATCAAATTATGCATGGTTTTTCTCGATAGTGATGGTAATTGTTTATTCAATGGTAGCTTTCTTTAACCCATATTGGATGGAAAAACTAATACACCCTGCTGCATACAACTTATTCTATGTACTGTCTTTGGGCGGAACGATTGGTGTATTTTATGCAAAAGACTTTTTAACATTATTTATTTTCTGGGAATTAGTAGTTTGGTCATCAATGTTTATTATCCCACTTGGAAAATCTAGAAAAGCTTCCGTTGTTTATTATGGAATAAGTACTGTAGGATCATTTACAATGTTATATGCTATTTTAATGTTGAATGTAAAATATGGAACATTTGAAATAAATACAGTTATTCGAAAAATGACAGAAGATCCTAATTTTGCAATTTTCTTCTTCTTCTTCTTGATTGTAATTGCTGGTTTAACAAAATTAGGTATATTTCCATTCCATACATGGTTGCCTATTGCCCATGGTAATGCACCACATACATTTTCACCTGTATTATCAGGCGGTCTTGTAAAAATGGGTGGATTTATAGCCTTTTTGATGACAGCAGTATTACCAACATCAAAAGTATTTGCAAATCATTTAAATATATTGAATAATCCGTACGAAAATTATATATTAATGATACTTGGTGCCATCAGTATTATTATCGGAACATTAATGGCAATAAAACAGGATGATGCAAAAAAACTTATTGCTTACTCCACTGTAAGTAATAGTGGTTATATTTTAATAGGTTTAGCAATGGTTGATCAAACAGGATTTGCAGGTGGAATGATGCATGTATTTAATCATGCAATGGCATCAGCTGCTATGTTTTTATCTTTTGCCGCAATAGCTTATAGGACGGGGACAACAAAAATATCGGAATTAGGCGGATTAATAAAGAAGATGCCTGTTACATTTGCAGTATATTTAATTGCTATTATTTCTTTAGCAGGAATACCTCCAATGAGTGGATTTGCATCAAAGTGGTTGATATATCAAGGATTAATTAGAAAAGGGAATATGTTTATAGCATTTGCAACATTCTTTGGAAGTGTTGGGTCTTTTATGTATGTTTTTAGACCGTTAGCTGGTGCATTTCTTGGTCAATTATCTCCAAAACATGAAGAGGTAAAAGAAGTTCCATTTTTAATGCAATTACCAATGTTAATAATTTCAGGTTTAACTATATTATATGGTGTATATCCAGGATTAATGTTAAAATATATCGCTAAAATTCAAGAAACAGTTGGTTTAAAAGCTATTGGTGTTGAAGGATTTAAAATATTTACTCCTAATGGAATGTGGGATTCATGGACAGTTACTTTAGTATTTACTATTGGTTTTATTATTGCAACAATATTGTATTTTATATTACCAAAATCAAAATCAGTTGGTTTAATGGATACTTATACAAGTGGTGAATTTATATATGATCCTGATAAATATCATTACTCGTCAAATTATTATGCCCCATTTGAAAGATTATATAAAAATCATCCTTCAGTTGAAAAATTCTATGATGTTATCGCTTTAAGAACACGAGAATTTGGATATTTAATAAAAACGTGGTTCTTTAATGAAAATCCTACATTTACGGTGTTTTGGATTTCTATTGTAATTACTGTTATATTTATGTGGGGTGATAAAATATGAGTACTTTTTTCTTAGGTTTAGCTTTATTACTATTAGCCTTTTTCTGGCAAATTACTTTATCTGGTATCCAGAGAAAAGTAGTTGCAAGAATTCATAGAAGAGTTGGATCTCCATGGTATCAAAATTTTATAGATATATTTAAAGCATGGAGTAAGAGTTCAATTTCTCATGGGTTTATATATGATTTTGGCGTATTGATGGCTTTAGGTGGCACAATTGCTACATTAATTTTTGTTCCTGCTGGTGATTTGGTTGTATTCAAAAATTTGGATAACTTTTTTGTTATAGTCTATTTGTTAGCTGTTGGTTCTCTTGGAATGGCAATGAGTGCAGTTGGTTCAGGAAACCCTTGGGCAAGCATAGGGGTTATGAGAGCTTTAACTCAAATGTTAGGATATGAATTACCTTATATTATGGCTGTATTTGGAATAATTTATGCAAATAAAACCGCATCCATTTCAGCAATAGCTGTAGCACAACAAGGTATGGGAATATTAAGCTGGAATATGTTTAGAATGCCATTAGGTACTATTGTAGGTTTTATTACTTTAATGGGAATGCTAGGAAAAAAACCTTTTGATACTCCTATAGCTCCTGCAGAAATTGCATCAGGTCCTTTAGTAGAATATGGTGGAAAACATTTAGGTATGCTTATATTGCAACATGAATTTGCAACATTTGTCGAAATAGGATTATTTGTAAATTTATTTTTAGGTGGCGGAACAATAGTAACATTTTTAATAAAATATTTTATTGTTTATATGTTAGCAACAATAATCTCTACTGTTGTTGCAAGATTTAAAATAGATCAATTAGTAGTATTCTATTATAAAGTACCTCTTGCTTTAGCTTTTATTCAAACGGCAATTATAATATTCACCGGTTTGGGGGTGAGCATATGGCTTTAAATGATAACGAAAAAATTAATGAAATAGATGTGAATGAATTAGATTGTAGAGATACTTTAACTTTCTGGGAAAAATTTGGAAATATTTTTAGAAGCAAATCTATTTGGATGTTGCATTACTGTACTGGTTGTGGCGCCATGGAATTACCTCCAACAATGACATCAAGATTTGATATGGAAAGAATTGGTATGGCGCCAATGGCCACACCAAGACAGGCAGATGTATTATTGGTTACTGGTTATTTGAGTGTAAAAACTTTAAGAAGGGTTATATATACTTATGAGCAAATGCAAAATCCAAAATATTTAGTTGGTTTTGGTTCATGTACATTAAATGGTGGAGTTTATTATGATTCATATGCAGTAATTTCAAGATTGGATTATTACCTACCAGTTGATTTATACATTGCAGGATGTATGCCAAGACCCGAAGCAGTAATGAGTGGATTTAAAAAATTAATGGATATGATTAAAAAAGGTGAAGCATTGGGCTGGAAAAGGTATCAAAAATATTATGACTGGTACAAAAATAACCAGATTCGCGCCCTTGGGGAGGTGTATGTGAAAGATGAATTCCATGAATAATATTATTGAAAATATAAAATCAAAATTCAATCCAGAAAATGTAGAAATAATTAAAAAAAATCAAATTGCTATTGATTTAAAAAATGAAGAATTGCACTCTGTATTAGCCTATTTAAAATCACTGGGGTGGAAACAATTAACTTTACTTACATGTATTGATTGGATAAAAGAAAGTAAATTTCAATTGGTATATATATTGATGAATTGGGAAAATTCTATCACATTACAAGTAAGAACAAAAATAGATAGAAATAATCCTAAATTTAGAACAATTGTAAATATTTACCCTGGTGCTGAATTCTATGAAAGAGATGTACATGAATTTTTTGGTGTTGAATTTGAAGGAAATAAAAATGCTGATAAACCTTTATTCCTCGAATTATGGGATGATATACCACCATTAAGAAAAGATTTTGATCCTTTAGCATATTCTAAAAGAAAATTTGATGTTAGAGAATATAAAGTGGATTTTATTCCGAAAGAAGGTGAAGCAAAATGAAACGACAGGTAAAACTATTTTTAGGTCCAAATCATCCAGGTATGCATGGAAATTTTAGCGTTCATCTTTATGTTGATGGCGATATTGTAGAAAAAGCACGTCCTGTACCTGGAATGCTTCATCGAGGATTTGAAAAATTAATGGAAAGACGATTATGGATGAATAACCTTGCTTTAATACCAAGAATTTGTGTTCCAGAACCTGATATTAATGAAATGGTTTATGCTATGGGTGTAGAAACGCTGGCAAATGTTGAAGTTCCAGAAAGAGCACATTGGATAAGAATGATTATTTTAGAATTAGCAAGAATAGCAAATCATTTAATGGCAATGGGTGGAATAGGTGGCCCTACTGGTTTATATACTGGTCCAAATTGGGCTATAGCAGATAGAGATTTAATTCTTGATATTTTTGAAGAAATAACCGGTGCAAGAATTTATCATATGTATATTGTTCCCGGTGGAGTAAGAAAGGATTTGCCGAATGGAATTGAAAAGAAAATTGAAAATTTTCTTGATTATCTTGAAAAAAGATTACCAGAATATGATGATTTATTGCTTAAAAATCCTATGGTTCAGGCAAGGACAAAAGATAATATTATTTTAACAGAAGAAGTATGTTGGGAACTTGGAGTAACTGGTATAGGGCTAAGATCATCATCTGGAAAACCATATGATATTAGAAAAATAGATCCTTATGCAAGATATAATGAAGTTGAATTTGAAGTTCCAACAGCAACATATTCTGATGCATATACAAGATTAACCATAAAATATAAGGAAATTCAACAAAGCATTAAAATTTTAAGACAGGTACTGGATAAAATGCCTAAAGAGGGTAAAGTAAGAGTTAGTTTTTCAAGAGGTAGTGCTTTGAGATGGAGGGTTCCAAAAGGTCAGGTTTTTTCACATATTGAATGTGCTCGTGGTGAATATGGGTATTATATTGTATCTGATGGAAAAGAAAAACCTTACAGAATCGCTGTAAGAGGTGCTTCTTATCCTCAAGGACTTCTTGGCATAGAAAAATATTTACCTGGAACAAGAATTGATGATGTAGCTATTTGGTTGGATACTATGGGGGTATGTGCTCCTGAAATTGATAGATAGTTAAATTGATTAAAAATATAATCGCTTAGAGCGAATTACCACCGGAGGTGAGTGCATGTCTGAAATAAATAAAAGTTTTTTTTCTCCAGCAAAAGCCTGGAAATATTTAACAAAAAAACCTGTTACTATTCCTTTAGATGATATAATAAAGAATCCAAGGGAAGCTGCAGATAATTATAGAGGATTTCATACAAATGATTGGGAAAAGTGCATTGGTTGTGGTACATGTTCAAAAATTTGTCCTGCAGAAGCAATAAATATGATAAAAATTTCAGAACTTCCTGATGAGGAAGGGTCTAAACCTGAAAGACCTGCATTTGATTACGGAAGATGTACTTTTTGTGGATTATGCGTTGATATATGTACTACAGGTTCATTAAATATGTCAAAAGAATATGTTCATTTATCAAGTGATCCAAATTCATTTTTCTTCTTACCCAAAGAAGATGGTATTCATCATATTAAAGTTGAAAAAGCTTATCAAAGAACAGATGATTCTGAATTACTTGATTTAGAAAGAGTTCCTATGGAAATTCTTGATGCAGAAACAAGAAAGAAAACATTTCTTGAAGTTGTAAAAGGGTTTTCAAAACAACAAGCAATTGAAGAAGCTGCAAGATGTGTTGATTGTGGCATATGTACCAAAACATGTCCAGCTCACATGGATATTCCTGACTATATTAAAACTGTATATGATGATAATGTAGAAGAAGGTCTAAGATGGTTATATAAAACAAATCCATTACCTTTAGTTTGTGGTAAAATGTGTACTCACAGATGCGAAACTGCCTGTACAATAGGCCATAGAGGCGAAGCAGTCTCTATTAGATGGTTAAAAAGATATATAGTTGATCAAATACCAGCTGAAGAGTATCATGAAGTTTTAAAACATGAACAACAAATAATTAAAAAGTTAGATAAGAAAGTGGCCATAGTTGGAGGAGGTCCTGCAGGTTTATCCGCAGCCTATTATTTGATATTAATGGGATATAAAGTTACCGTATTTGAAGCAGAAAAGAGACCTGGTGGTGTATTAAATTATGGAGGTCCTACATATAGATTACCTTTAGAATCTTTTGAAAAAGATTGGAAATATATTGAATCATTAGGAGTTGAATTTAAGCTAAATACAAAAGTTGGAGTAGATGTCACCCTTGAAGAATTAAAAGATAATTATGATGCTGTATTTTTATCTTCTGGATTTACACTTGGAAGAACCACAGGTGTTCCTGGTACAGACCATCCAATGGTAAAACAGGCTATGGTTGTATTAAAAGAAATGAAATACTATATTGTAGGTGATGGTCCAAAACCATATATTCCAAAAAAATTGGTCGTTATTGGTGGCGGTAATGTGGCTATGGATGTTGCAAGAACTATGGTTAGATTGCAAAATATAGAATATGGAAAGTCCGAAGTTCATGTAGTAAGTCTGGAAAGAACATTAGAAGAAATGCCTGCAGATTGGGATGAAATTGAAGAAGGCGGAGAAGAAGGTGTAATTTTCCATCCAGGTTGGGGACCAATAGAAATAATAACAGATGGAGATAAAGTTAAAAAAGTCAGATTTAAAAAGGTCTTATCAATATTTGATGAAAATAGAAGATTTAACCCAAAATATGATGAATCGCAGATTCTTGAATTAGATGCAGATTTAGTTGTTGAGTCAATTGGGCAAATGCCAGACTATTCATACTTGCCAGAGGAAATAAAAGAAAAAGTTGAAATAGTAAGAGGAAGACTCAAAACCGATGAATATAACCATGTTATAGGCGTTCCGTGGTTATTTGCAGGTGGAGATATAGTTCACGGTCCTGATATTATACACGGTGTTGCCGATGGACATAGGGCTGCTCAAGGTATTGATTTTTATTTAACTGGATATGACAAAGATAAAAAATAAATAGTGTGACAAAAAAATCCCCGGAATATTAAAAATCCGGGGATTTGATTTTAAAATATATTAGTATTATTATGATATTAGGCTGTCTAAAAAGTCTCAAATGAAACGAAGGCTCGAAGATTGCCCTTAAAATTATGAATGTAAGCCGTCAAAATTACATGGAAGTAATTTTGAGCGAAACAATACACGATGTATTGTTTGAGCGACGGCTGAGAATGAATAATTTTAAGGATTAGCAATCGAGCTGCCTGAGTGAATTTGACTTTTTAGACATCGTATTATGATATAATTAAGAATCAAATAGAAAATACAGGATTGGAGGATTTTTTTTGATTGAAAATAATTTAATATATTTTTTAAAAAAAGAAAAACTATTATTTTTTTTAATTTTTCTTTTTATGGTCTTGATAATAATTACCAAACCGTCTTATGAAAAAATTCTAAATTTCATAGATTGGAATACTATATTTTTTTTATCTGGACTTTTGATAATTACTACATCTATGAAAAACAGTAATTACTTTTTTTATATTGCTGAACATTTATCCAATAAAATACATTCAAAAAGAATTCTTTCTATTTTTCTTGTATATATGTCTGCATTATTATCTATGATTTTAACGAATGATATTGCTTTATTTTTGATAATACCATTTACAATTGAATTGAAAAAAATAGTGAATTTTGATTTTCCCAGAGTTATTATTCTGGAAATTTTGAGCGTAAATATAGGTTCATCACTTACTCCCATCGGAAATCCGCAAAATATATTTCTATGGCATTATTTTGATATAAGTTTTATAGAATTTGTTGTTAAAATGATGCCAATTGTTTTCTTACAAATAGCTTTAATCACTATATTTTCTTTTTTTATGATTAGAGATGAGAAATTAGAAATACATCTAAAAGAAGAAACATATAATAAAAGAAAGTTTTACTTTTCTATTTTTTTACTAATTACTTTTATTATAATATCAAAAACTCATTTCCTTTTTCCATTTTTTATCCTTATATTTATTTATTATCTTATTTTTGACAAATTCAGTATTTATAAAACTGATTGGAACCTTATATTAGTTTTTATTTTGTTCTTTATAAATTTTGGAATTATTTCAGAAGTTGAGTTTATAAATTTTTTAATAGAAAAAATAAATTTAAATCAAAATTTGAATCTTTTTTCTTTTAGCGTTCTGCTATCGCAATTTATCAGTAATGTACCTGCTACAATTTTTATTTCAAATTTTTCAGATAACTGGAGGATAATAAGTTATGGAGTAAACATTGGCGGTATAGGTTTTATTTTAGGTTCTCTTGCTAATATAATTGGTCTAAGATTATCTAAAATAGATAAAGGGTTTAAAGAATTTCACAAAATTTCTATTCCGTTTTTTCTTATTATATTTCTTACAATATATTATATATTATCATAATACTGCATATTAAAAAAGCAAGATAAGCGAACACACCTCAGGTAATGTCTAATAATTAAAAATTATTATAATACAAAATTTCATTCAATTTCTTTCTTTCATATTTTGGTTTACTATCATCAGAATATCCTATTGGTAATATAACTTCAAGCTTATAATTTTTTGGAATGTTTACAAATTTAGAAACTTCATTAAAATTTGTTGGTGTATAAGTTACCGTTGACAATCCTTTTTCCTCTAAAGCCAGTAATAAATACCCTATTGAAAGCCATAATGACTCGCTGGCAAAAGGAGATTTAATATAAGAAAAGGATAATAATAAATATGGTGCTTGAGTTAAAAATTCTTTTTTCCAGGAAAAGCCTTTTTCTTCAAGCCATTTTCTTAA
This sequence comes from Marinitoga sp. 1154, assembly GCF_013363285.1. Lineage (NCBI taxonomy): Bacteria > Thermotogati > Thermotogota > Thermotogae > Petrotogales > Petrotogaceae > Marinitoga > Marinitoga sp. 1154. The sequence continues at coordinate 197,776 of NZ_LBFB01000001.1, forward strand.
ATTCCCTTTCGATTTTTCATAGAAAGCTTTTTCTCCCTTTTCACAAATTTCTCTAATTTTAGCTTTTTTATCTATTTCATCAATTAATAAAAATTTCCATGGTTGATCATTTTTGCCAGACGGCGCTTCTTTTGCAACATTTAAAGCATATTTAATATCCTCTAAAGACGGTATATCTGTTTTAAATTTTCTTACAGTTTTTCTTTTTTTCGCCAATTCATATATATTCATCTTATCTCCCCCCTACTTAAAATAAAAAACTAAATTTTTTCCATTTGCATTTCATCAATTATCACTCCAATGAAATTATATTATAACATATTTCCTATATCTTTTCTATAATACATATTTTTAAATTTTATCTTTTGTAAAGATTTATATGCTTTTTCTCGTGCTTTTTTAATATTATCATCATATTCCACCACAGAAAGAACTCTTCCACCATCTGTTAAAAGTTTCCCATTTTTCAATGTTGTACCAGCATAAAAAATCTGAGAATTAGTATCAATTGTAATTTCAAATCCCTTTTCATAATTAAAAGGATAACCTTTTGATACTGCTACTACGCAGCAAGATATTTTATTCTTCCATTTTATGTCTATTTTATTTAATTCTTTATTATATGTTTTTTCAAATATTTCCATTAAATCGTTTTCAAGTAATGGTAATATAGCTTGAGTTTCTGGATCACCAAATCTTACGTTATATTCTAAAAGATAAGGTTCATTATTTTGAATAATTAGACCTATAAACAATATACCGTTATAATTTAATTTCTCTTCTTTTATTCCATTTATTGTAGGTTTTATAATCTTATTTTCTATTTTTTTCAATAAATCTTCATTTAATTTTGGATGGGGTGATATTGCACCCATGCCACCAGTATTTGGTCCTTTTTCTCTTTCGTATATTTTTTTATGATCCATAGCTGTTTGAAATAGTTTATAATTTTCACCATCAAATAACACAAATACAGACATCTCATAACCTTTCAAGTATTCTTCAATAACAACTTTTTTTCCTGCCTCAGAAAATATTCCATCAATCATAAAACTCTTAAGAGCAACTTTTGCTTCATTATAATCGTTTACTATAATGACTCCTTTACCCGCTGCAAGTCCATCAGCTTTTATTACCACTGGAAATTTCTTGTTTTTTAAATATAATAGAGCATTGTCAATATTATTAAAATCTTTATATTTCGCAGTTTGAATGTTATATTTTTTAGCAAATTTTTTAGCATATATTTTACTTCCTTCCAGTAAAGAAGCTCTTTTATCAGGACCTATAATTTTTAAATTTTCTTTTTGAAATTCATCAACAATGCCATCAATAAAATATTTTTCTGGTCCTACTATTGTAAAATCTATTTTATTATTTTTCACAAATTTAATTATTTCTTCAATTGAATCAATTTTTATATTTTCGCATTTATTTTCGATATTTGTCCCAACATTTCCGGGAATACAAAATATTTTTTCTATTTTTTCGCTTTTTGATAATTTCCACGCAATTGCATGCTCTCTTCCACCATTTCCAATTATAGCCACTCTCATTTTTTCACCTCATTAATGTTTAAAATGTCTCATATATGTAAATACCATAGAAATTCCAAGTTTTTCTGCTACCTTTATTGAATCTTCATCTCTTATTGATCCTCCTGGTTGAATTATAGCTTTTATTTTATATTCTCCAGCTTTTTTTACAACATCATCAAATGGAAAAAAAGCATCTGAAGCTAATACTATTCCATCTTTAGCTCTATCCAAAGCATCAATTGCAGCCCATATCCTATTTGGTTGTCCCGAACCTATCCCTTTTGCCATTTTATTTTTTGAAACAACTATAGCATTTGATTTTGCATATTTTACTATTTTGAATGCAAAAATTAATTCTTCCATTAATTCCTTTTCAATTTTATTATTTGTTACAATTTCAAATTTTTCAAATAATTTTACATCTCTTTCTTGAACCAATATACCTCCATCTATTGATGAATATTCAAGTTTTTCAATAGGTGGAATGTTAGCTTTTATTATCCTTAAATTTTTTTTCTTTTTTAAAATTTCAAGTGCTTTATTATCAAAATCAGGTGCTATAATAACCTCTAAAAATATTTTTTTTATTTCTTTTGCTGTATCCTCTGTAACTTTATTATTAAATGCAACAATACCTCCAAATATTGAAATGGGGTCACATTCATATGCTTTTTTATATGCTTCATAATTTGTTTTTCCAACAGCAACACCACATGGAGTTTGATGTTTTACAGCACAACAAACCTTTTCATCAAATTCATTAACAATTTTCCATGCAATATCTATATCTTTAAAATTATTATAAGATAATTCTTTTCCATTTAATTGTTCAAAATTTTTGAAAAAACCGTTTTCTATAACATTTTCATAAAACATAGCCTTTTGATGAGAATTTTCTCCATATCTCAATTCACTTTTCTTTTTTAATGGCAATGTCATATATTCAGGGAAATCTATATTTAGTATTTTATTGAAATAAGAAGATATAATAGAGTCATAATAAGCAGTTAAATTAAATGCTTTTGATGCAAGGTATAACCTTGTTTTATAATCGGGATTTTTAATACTTTTTATTATTAGATCTATATCGTCTGGATCAACTAAAATTATTGTGTTTTCAAAGTTTTTGGCAGCTGCACGAATTAATGTTGGACCACCTATATCTATATATTCTATTAATTGTGCTGTGTTTAAATTTTCTTCCATTTTTTCTTTAAAAGGATAAAGGTTTACATAAACAAAATCTATCTTTTTTATATTTAAATTTTCAATGGTCTTTTTGTCTTCTTTTGTATTTCTAGCTAATATTCCTCCATGAATTTTAGGATGCAAAGTTTTCACTCTGCCATTTAATATTTCTGGAAAATCTGTTATATCTTCAACGCGAATAACTTTAAATCCGTGATTTTCTAAATATTTTGCAGTATTTCCAGTTGAAATTATTTCGTATTCATTTTCAATTAAAACTTCAGCTAATTTTTCTATATTTTCTTTATAATAAACAGAAATAAGTGCTCTTTTCATTTTCTCCTCCTATATTTTTCTTAAAATTTTATCTATTACCTTAGGATATAATCTATGTTCTATTTTATGAATTTTTTCTTCAAGACTTTCTAAGGAATCGTTGTATTCCACTTTTACCACTTCCTGAGCTATAATCTTACCTCCATCTAACTCATTATTTACATAATGCACGGTAATTCCAGTATATTTAACACCATAATCTAAAGCTTTTTTTATTGCATTCAACCCTTTAAATGCAGGAAGTAAAGAAGGGTGTATATTTATTATTTTATTGCTAAAATATTCTACTATATATTCAGGTAATATTTTCATAAATCCAGCTAATACTATTAAATCCGGATGTTCTTTTTTCAAATATTCAAATAATTTTCTTTCAAAATCTTCTCTTTTTTTAAAATCTTTAAAATTTACTATTTCATAATCTATATATAAATTTATGGCTCTTTGTAAAACAAAAGCTTTTTTATTGTCACTTATTAATTTTATTTCATATCTATTCCTTAATTTTTTTACTATTGCTTCAAAATTCGAACCATTACCAGATGCAAGAACAACTATTTTTTTCTTCATATTATCGCCTTCCTAAAATATTAATTCTACCTTTCTTTTTCCTTTTGTTATTTTACCAAGTTCTATAATTTCTTCTTTATATTCAGAAAGTTTATTTTTAACCATATTTAATTTATCTGGACTTACAACATAAATCATTCCTATTCCCATATTAAATACTTTAAATGCCTCTTTTATAGAAACTCCTGCATTCAATATATCAAAAAAAACTTTATCTAAAGTCCAGTTAACATACACTTTGGCACTTAATTCTTCTGGAATTACTCGAGATAAATTTTCTTCTATACCTCCACCTGTTATATGTGCTGCAGCATTTATAAATTTCCTTATTGATAGAGTTTGATTAACCATTAACTTCGTTGGAGTGATTAATCTTTCTGAAAATTCTAAAACTCCGTCATTTAATAATTTTCTGATTAATGAAAAACCATTTGAGTGTATACCACTAGATTTTATTCCTATTAATATGTCACCTTCTTTTACATTTTTTTTTCCTAAAATTTCATTTTTATCAACTATACCAACTCCAAAACCTGCAACATCTACTCTATTGTTTATCAATAATCCAGGTAATTCAGCCGTTTCGCCACCAATTAGTCTGCAGTTAACGCTTTCTAATACATCAATTAATGAATTCAAAAATTCCGAACCATCAATATTGTTTAGCTTTCCTGTTGCATAATAATCAAGGAAAAATAAAGGTTTCGCTCCAACACAAACAAGATCATTTAATACCATCGCTACGAGATCTTTAGCTATAATATCCCATTTTTTTCTTTCTTCAAGCAAAATCATTTTTGTTCCTACTCCATCTGTACTTGCGACTAATATGGGATTATCATAATTCTTTAAAATATACTTAATTGGAAAAAGACCAGCATACATTTCAGCATTCTCTTTTAATTTATCTTTTATATTATTGATCATTTTATTTGCTTCATCTATATTTACGCCACTATTTTTATAATTCATCATGCACCTCCATAAAACAATGAAAACAATAATTGTTATAGTCTTCTTTTAAAATCTTTCTTATTCCTTCAAGGGAAGTGTATCCTAAAGTATTCGCACCTATTTCCTCTTTTATTTCTTTCACTTTTTTACCAAATGCTATTAATTCTTTTTTTTCTGGTATATCCACACCCCAATGACAGGTATTAACAACTTTTGGACTTGCGATTCTTACATGAATTTCTTTTGCGCCCGCATCTTTTAACATAGTTATAATTTTTTTCATTGTGGTTCCTCTTACAATTGAATCATCAACTAAAATTACTCTTTTCCCTTTTATAACAGGAGAAATTGGAGGCAGCTTTCTTCTAACACCAATTTCTCTATCTTTTTGATTTGGATTTATAAATGTTCTGCCAACATATCTATTTCTCATTAATCCCATTTCTATAGGTATTTTGCTTTCTTTTGAATATCCTATAGCTGCAGAAAAACCACTATCAAGCACAGGAACAACAATATCTGCATCAATTGGATTTTCCATAGCACATAATTTTCCTAATTCTTCTCTCATTAAATGTACATTTCTCCCAAAAATATTAGAGTCTGGCCTTGCAAAGTATATATGTTCAAAGAAACAAAATCTTTTTTTATTACTCTCAATTTTGTATTTTTTTATCCCGTGAGCGGAAAATTCTATTGCTTCTCCGGGTAATATTTCTTTTATGTTTTTATAATCTGGATTCAAAAAATTAAATCCACTATCTTCCGATGAAATAAAATATCCATTTTCTGATTCGTAATAATATAATGGTCTATATCCATATTTATCACGTATCGCTATAATTCTATCTTTAAATAATAATAACAAGGAATATGAAGGAGATACATATTTAAATATTGTTCTGGCTATATCTTTTAAAGTCCATTCTAAAATATTTTTACTTAGATTTTTTATTAATATATGTAATATTAATTCAGTATCGCTTTCAGTTAAGAATATCGTACCCTTTTCTTCTAATTCATTTCTTAATTTTTCCGAATTTTCTATCTGTCCATTATGTGCAATTGCAAAATGTTCGTTTCTAAACCTAACATGAAATGGCTGAGAATTTTGAATTTCTGATTTCCCTCTGGTAGAATATCTAACATGACCAATTGCTATATGACTATTTATTTTTTTTACTATCCCATTACTAAAAATATCCGCAACCATTCCCATCTTTTTATAGACCTTAATTTCATTATTCTTTTCATAAGCTATACCAGCAGATTCTTGACCTCTATGCTGAAGAGATATTAATCCTTCAACTATATATGGAATCGTATTACTTCTATTTTTTAAAAAAACACCGAAAACCCCACATTCTTCCATTAACATAATCATTCCTCCATATATGATTCAATAGATTTAAAATATGTATTGTATAATTCTTTAAAACTAAATTTTTCAAAACCTAAATTAATTCCATAATCAGCTGGCATAACTTCTCCAATTTTTTTATAATCAATATTGTAATCTTTCAAGTATTTTTCAAAGATTTTTTCTTTTTCAGGAGATATTGAAACAATAAATCTTGATTGGTTTTCTCCAAATAATTCCTCAATACTGTTACCTATATAACCATTGAATCCTTTTCCACCATTTAAAGCTGATTCCAATATAGCAATTGCTATACCGCCTTTTGATACATCGTGAACAGATTTAACAATTTTATTCTTTATTAACTTTAATATTGTTTCATATAAATTTAATTCTAATCTTTCATCTATAATATCTATCTCTCCACCAACAAAATTTTTTAAAATTTTCTGATATAAACTACCGCCTAACTTTCTTTTATCCAGTTCAACTTTTCCTATTAAATAAACTTTATCAAGATTGTCTTTAAACGTCATGTCAATAATATTATCCACATTCACTTCTCCAACCATGCCAATTACAGGTGTTGGCAATATTGATTTATTTCCTGATTCATTATAAAAACTAACATTACCACCAGTTACAGGAACATCGAGAACTTTACATGCATGTGATATCCCATCTATACTTTTTTCAAATTGCCACATAACCATATCATCTTCAGGATTACCAAAATTCATATTATCAGTAATTCCTAACGGTTTTGATCCAATAGAGACGAGATTCCTTGCCGCTTCAAAAACGATATTTTTACTTCCTTCAAATGGATTAATATATGTATATAAACCATTTCCATCGATTGTAACTGCTATTCCTTTTTTTGTATTTTTTATCCATATTACAGAAGCATCTGCTTTCCCTGGAATAATTAAAGTATTTGTTCCTACTTTATAATCATATTGTTCGAATATCCAGGATTTATTCGCTATATTCAGATTACCTAACATCTTAAATAAAGCTTCTTTTAAATCAATATCTATTTTTACACTTTTATTTTTTATTTTTGATATATACTCGGGTTCTTTTGTTTTTCTATACATTGATGGTGCATCAACAAGGGCAGAAATAGGCATTTCTGATAATAAATTTCCATTTTTTAAAATTCTTATATTCTTTCCTTCTATAGTTTTGCCTATTACTGAATAATCCAAAAAGTATTTTTTTGCAATTTTTTCTATTTCTTTTTCTTCCCCGGGTTCAACTAAAAATAGCATTCTTTCCTGAGATTCTGATAACAATATTTCCCATGGTTTCATGTTCTTTTCTCTCAAAGGAACCTTTTCCATATATAATTCACAACCAAGATTTCCTTTAAAAGACATTTCTGATGAAGAACTCAAAATACCAGCAGCTCCCATATCCTGACATGCCAAGACCCCTCTTAAACTTAATATTTCAAGAGTTGCCTCGATTAAATTTTTTTCAGAGAATGGATCTCCTACCTGAACAGAAGGTCTTTCGTCTTTTCCTGAAAGTTCTTTAGATGCAAATGACGCTCCGTGAATACCATCTCTTCCTGTTTTTGAACCAACATAAACATATAATTTTTCTGATGAATTAGCTTTTGATGATGCTAATTTGTCTTTTTTCACCAAACCCACACACATAACATTTACAAGTGGATTTGAATCATAACTCTCATCAAAAAATGTTTCACCTGCGATTGTAGGAACACCTATTGAATTGCCATATCCACTTATTCCAGAAATAACACCCTCAAAAATATTTTTTGATTTTACACTAGTTCCAAACCTTAATGAATCAAGTAAGGCTACAGGTCTTGCGCCCATTGCCAAGACATCTCTAACTATTCCACCAATACCTGTCGCAGCTCCTTGATAAGGTTCTACAGCACTGGGATGATTATGGCTTTCCACTTTAAAAACAACCGCATAATCGTCTATTAAAACATATCCTGCATTTTCATTTTCAATGTTCTTGGGTAATTTTTTTAATAATTCTTTTGAATGCTTATAACCACAATGCTCAGACCATTGAGCAGAAAACATGTATATTTCCAGTTCATTAGGTTCTTTGTTTAAAGTCCTTTTTATTTTTTCATATTCAAATTCCTTTAAACCAACTTCAACATAAAAATTATTCATTTTCTAAAGACCTCCTGATTGAAAGTAAAATTTCTAATCCATCACCATTCCCTAAGATTTTTAATGAATTTCTTTCAGGATGTGGCATCATTCCAAGTACATTAAAAGTTTCATTATATATTCCTGCTATATTTCCAATGGAGCCATTTGGATTTTTAATATACTCAAAAGCTATTAAGTTTTTATTTTTTAGTTCTTCGTAATTTTCTATATAATAGTTTCCTTCTGAGTGAGCTATAGGAATGGTTAGACTATCTTTTGTTATATATCTTGAAAATGCCGTTTCTCTATTAATTGGTTTAATATCAACATCTTTGCATATAAATTTTAATGAATTATTTTTTGTTAAAGCACCTGATAATATTTCAGCTTCTGTTAATATTTGAAAACCATTACAAACTCCAAGAACAAAACCATTTTCGTTTAAGATATATTTTTCTATTTGTTTCATAACTGGAGAAAATTTAGCCAATGCTCCAGCTCTCAAGTAATCTCCATATGAAAAACCGCCAGGGATAAATATCAGATTATAATCTTTTATATTTTCATAATCATGCCATATATATTCTGTTTTGAATCCAGCCATGTTAAGGGCAAATTCTGCATCTCTATCACAATTACTACCAGGAAAGACTATAATTCCAGCTTTTATCATATTTCTATCTCCTTTAACAATTTTAATTCAAAATTTTCTAAAACAGGGTTTATTAAAGAATTATAAGTTATTTCTTTTGCAATTTTCTCTGCATTATCCTTGTCTTTTGCTGTTATTTCAAATGTAATTAATTTTCCAAATCTAATATTATCAATAGGATATTCCAATCTTTTCAATACTTTTTGTGTCGCACTACCCTGAGGATCCAGAATTCCATCTTTTAATATAATCAATACTTCAAAGAAAAACTTTTTCATAAATCTATCCTCCTTAAAAATTCGGAATATTTATCAATAATATCTCCTTTTTCTTCTCTATAAACATCTTTATCAAGTGACTCTAAAGTTTCTTTATCCCAGAATCTACACGTATCTGGAGAAATTTCATCTCCCAGATATATCTTTCCATTATTAATTCCGAATTCAAGTTTATAATCAACAAGAATAATATTTTTTGAAATCAAAAAATCTGATAATATTGTATTTATTTTTAAAGAATAATATTCTAATTTATTTAAAATATACTCCTCAACCAATTTTAAAGATAATATAACATTTCTACAAATCATCGGATCTCCTAAATCATCATTTTTTAGTGAAAATTCAACAATTGGTTTTTCTAATTTTATACCTTTTTTAATTCCATATCTTTTGCAAAAACTTCCTGCAGTATAGTTTCTTATAATAATTTCAAGGGGAATAATATTCAGTTTTCTTGCAATAAATGCATTTTCATTTAAATCTGAAATATATTGTGTGGGAAGACCTTTTTCTTCAAGCATCTTAAAGAAATATGTTGATATTTTTTTATTTATTTTACCTTTTCCAAGAATAGAATCTTTTTTCTCTCCATTAAATGCTGTGACATCATCTTTAAAATAAATAATAACTTCATTTTCACCATTTTCATATACTTTCTTTGCCTTTCCTTCGTATAATAAATTTAAATTTTGTATATTCATTATTTACCCTCCAATTCCAAAATTCTTTTTGCAAAATAAGCTGCATTTTTCATTCCATGATTACCAATACCCATTGTTCCAACAGGAATACCTTTTGGCATTTGAACAATTGAAAGAAGAGCATCAACACCATTTAATGGACCAACATCGCGAGGAACCCCAATTACAGGAAGAGAGGTTAAAGAAGAGACAACACCAGGAAGAGCAGCTGAAAGGCCTGCAACAGCAATAATTACTTTAAAGTCTGGAGATAAATTTTTCATATAATTTGTTAATTCAATGAGATTTCTATGAGCACTATAAACTTTAAATTCATATTCTACATTCCATTCCTCAAAAAGTTCTAACGCCTGTTTTACAAAATTTTCATCTGATTTACTACCAGCAATTACCAATACCTTTGGCATAATATTCCTCCTTTGGTAAAAATGAATTTTTTTTTAAAAAACAAAAACGCCTCTCAGGAAGAGAGGCGTGATTAATATAAAACCCACACCCCTCTTCCTGTAGTCAAGCAGTTTACGGCTGCCTGGTAGAGACTCCTGAGCCATATTCTCAGGATTATACAGGAAGAGGATGTACAATATTCAATTTTTATTTCCTTACAACGCGATTCTATCAAAAAAAATATTAAAATGAAATATATTTAAGATTAAAATAAAATGAATTCATTAAATTTTATACTCCATTTAGAATTTACATAAATTCAATAATTATTTCCTTGACATTTAAACTTTTTTCTGGTATTATATATTTCGGTTGTGAAAGAAGCTGTAATTGAATTGCCCCCATCGTCTAGCGGCCTAGGACATTGGCCTTTCACGCCAAAGGCACGGGTTCAAATCCCGTTGGGGGCGCCAGAGAAAAACGAGTGGGTGCTTAGCTCAGCTGGGAGAGCGTCTGCCTTACAAGCAGAAGGTCGTAGGTTCGATCCCTGCAGCACCCACCATTTTATTAGCGGCCAGGTAGCTCAGTTGGTAGAGCACTGGACTGAAAATCCAGGTGTCGACAGTTCGATTCTGTCCCTGGCCACCAAAAAATCTCCGATTTTTCGGGGATTTTTTATTTTACCATTTACATTTATTTATTCCGATTACTCGCTATAAGCGAGCAATAACTCAAAAATTTTTTATAAAATCAAAATTATTTTAACCAATACCCGCGATAGCGTGTAAGGACAATCTTCGAGTTTTTGCTTACTTAACTTTTTGGATATACTATTCAATAATATTATCTAAAATAAAAAAAAGCAGCTAACAGCTGCTTTTTTGAATATAAATAAATTAAAAATTTTATATACCGTAGTAGTATTTTTCTTATTTTCTAAAAAAATCTCAGTTTTAATAACTCAATTTTAAACTTCTATTTTTAATTTCTTCTTTTACTGTTTTAATAAATTCTTCAAGTTCTATATCTTCTGCTGTATTACCCTCTCTTGTCCTAATATTATATTTTTTGGTTTCTATTTCTTTTTCACCAATAACTATCATATATGGTATTTTCAACATTTGAGCATTTCTTATCTTATAACCAACTGTAGCATTTGAATCATCTAATTTAATTCTCAAACCCTCTGAATCCAATCTTTCATATAATTCTTTTGCAGCATCAATATATTTATCGGAAACAGGAATAATAGCAATTTGTTCAGGAGATAACCATGTTGGAAATGCTCCAGCAAAATTTTCAATCAATATACCAAAAAATCTTTCAATCGATCCATATATTGCTCTATGTATCATAACCGGTCTTTGCAATTCATTATTATTATCTACATAATGTATATCAAATCTTTCAGGCATCTGGAAGTCCAACTGAATTGTTGCACATTGCCATTTTCTTCCAAGAGAGTCTTTTATATGAAAATCTATTTTCGGGCCATAAAAAGCTCCATCTCCTTCATTTATTTTATAATTAATATTTGATTTTTCCAGAGCCTTTCTCAATGCTTCTGTAGCAATTTCCCATGTTTTTTCATCACCCATGTGATCTTCCGGCATTGTGCTCAAATCAGCTTCGTATTCAAATCCAAATGCACTATATAATTCATGAGTAAATTCAATTACCTTAATAATCTCATCTTCAATTTGTTCTTTTGTACAGTATATATGAGCATCATCTTGAGTAAATGATCTAACTCTGAATAGCCCATGTACCACACCACTTCTTTCATATCTATGAACTTTACCAAATTCCGACATTCTTATTGGTAAATCTCTATAACTATATACTTTTGATTTATATATTAATATATGTCCAGGACAATTCATTGGTTTTACTGCATATTGAACATCATCTTTTTCTGTAAAATACATATTTTCTTTATAATGATCCCAATGACCAGATTGATGCCATAATTTTATATTCATAATTAGCGGAGTAATAACTTCATCGTAACCATATTTTTTATGCAATTCTCTTGAAAATTCCAATAATTCATTTATTACTTTTGCACCTCTTGGCAAAAAGAAAGGCATGGCAGGCGCTAATTCGTTTTCAAACATAAACAAATCCAGTTTAGGACCTATTTTTCTATGATCTCTTTTTTTGGCTTCTTCCAACATCTTTAAATATTCATCTAATTGAGCCTTTTTAGCAAAAGCTGTTGCATAAATTCTTTGAAGCATCTTGTTTTTTTCATTTCCTCTCCAATACGCTCCTGAAACGGATAATAATTTAAAATGTTTAATTTTTCCTGTTGAAGGTAAATGAGGACCTCTACACAAATCAATAAATTCTCCCTGCTTATAATAACTCACTATATCATCTTCAATATCTTCTAAAAGTTCTAATTTATACGGTTGATCTTTAAATAGTTCTTTAGCTTCTTCTTTGGTAATATCAAATCTTTCTATAGGCAAATCCTCTTTTATTATCTTCTTCATCTCAGCTTCAATTTTCGGCAAATCATCCTCGGAAATTTTTTCTTCTAAATCAAAATCATAGTAAAATCCATTTTCAATCACAGGCCCAATAGCCAGTTTTACATCATTTCCATATAATCTCATTACAGCTTGAGCCATAATATGAGCTAAAGTATGTCTAAATATAACAGGAGCTTCTGAGTCTTTATCTGTGATAATTTTTACTGTAGAATCCTTTTCAATTGGTCTTTTTAAATCGTATAATTCACCATTAACAAGTGCCCCTAAAGATTTTCTATACAACCCTTCCGATATATCTCTGGCAATATCTGCAGCAGAAACTCCTTTTTTATATTCTTTTTCTGAACCATCAGGTAAAATAATCTTAATCATATCCATTTATATCACCCCTTTAAAATTATTTTTTTGCAATGCAGGAAATCTCAATGTCAACATTTTTAGGAAGTTTTGAAACCTCTACAACAAATCTTGCTGGATATGGTTTTTTAAAATACGTTTCATAAACAATATTAAATTCTTTGAATTTAGAAATATCTGTTACAAAAACGCTAACCTGAACAACATCCTTAAATGTAAACCCAGCTGTATTTAAAATCTTTTTAAGATTTTCCATTACAAGTTTGACCTGCTCAACAAAAGATTCTGGTATTTCGTTTGTTTCATAATTAACAGGTATTTGTCCTGAAATATACAATTCATTATCTTTTAATAGCCCTGGAGAATATGGTCCAACAGGCGAAACTGTATCAGGTGTAATACCTTTTTTATTATTAAATAATTTTATATGAAGTTGAGTATCAAATAAATCAAAGTAATTTAAATTTAAAAATTTTATGAGTTTTAATAAATTATCTTTATCTTCAAAATATTTGAAATAATTATTTAAAATAAAAGATAACATCAAATTATAAGAGATATAATATATTATAAATGAAAATACATTAGACTTCATCAAAGATACAGAAATTAAAAAAGCGGTTGCAACTATAACAATGCTAAAATAGTGTGTGAAAATTTTTAACCCATCTTTTTCTTTTGAAAATAAATATGTCCCAAGCAATTGAGTCAATGTAGTAATTGTAAAAAAGAAAAGAAAAAATCCATTTACTTTTGAATTGGTGATTACAGAAGAAAAACCTGTTATAACTGTTAGAATCCATGATAGTTTATAAAAAATATCAAGATATAATTTCATAAATTCCCCCCTTTATATTTCAAGATTTCCTAATTTTTCACTTAAATCCCATTCCATTAATTTATCTATTATTTCATCAAGATCTCCTTCCAATACGTAATTTAACCTGTAAGTAGTAAATCCAATTCTGTGATCAGTTATTCTATTTTGAGGAAAATTATATGTTCTTATTTTTTCGCTTCTTTCTCCGGTTCCTATTTGTGCTCTTCTTTGTGAAACCAATTGTTCTTGCTGTTTTCTAAGCGCCTCTTCATATAATTTAGCTCTTAAAATGGACATCGCAGCTTCTTTATTCTGATGTTGCGATCTTTCATTCTGACAGGTAACAACAATGCCTGTTGGAATATGAACTATTCTAACAGCAGATTCTGTTTTATTCACGTGTTGCCCACCTGCTCCACCTGCTCTATAAGTGTCTATTCTTAAATCCTTATCATCAATTTTCACATCAACATCTGTAGCCTCCGGTAAAACTGCAACAGTCGCCGTTGAAGTATGTATTCTTCCTCCAGATTCTGTTACAGGAACTCTTTGAACCCGATGGACACCACTTTCATATTTTAATCTACCAAAAACCCCTTTTCCTTTAATCTTTATAACAGCATTTTTAGTTCCTCCGATTCCTGTATCGCTTAATTCCATAATTTCATGTTTCCAACCTTTATTTTCTGCATATCTTAAATACATTCTCATTAGATCTGATGCAAATAGTGCTGCTTCTTCGCCACCTGTTCCTGCACGTATTTCCATAATAATATTTCTTTCATTGATTTCATTTCCTGGTATTAATAAACTCAATATTTCTAAATTATACGTTTTAATATTTTTTTCAGCTTCTTCCAGCATAGAAATATATTCTTCATCTTCTATTTCACCATCATGTTTTAATATTTCCAACGTCTCTTTATCTTCAATAGCTTCTTCTAATTTTCCAAATAACTCTTTTAAAGTCGATAATCTATTATGTTCTTTTCCTAAATGCTGTAATTGCTCTAAATTAGAAGTTATATTTGTATCAGCTAATTTTTTTTCAACATCATTTAATTTTTCAAGAACCTTTTTTTTAAATGATAGTATATCCATATAAACACTCCCTATTCTTTTTTTGCTATTATATCATATTTTCATTTTTTCTTCAAAAAATTATTGTTTTTCTTTGTTTAAAAAAATGGATAGATTAAATGTTATAAATATTATTATTATTGTAATAGATGCTAGAGATTGACTTTCTAAATAATATCTTGCATTTGAAAGCATATAATTGACATTTGATAATAGTGGAAAATAATCTAAAGACTGCATTGTATATGAAATGGTAAATTCACCAAATATAATAGCAAAAATTTGTAAAAAAACAGATAACAAAGTATTTTTTAAAAGAGGCAATTCTATAAATAAAAAACTTTTCATTTTATTTGCTCCATCGATTTTTGCAGCTTCTATTATTGAGTAATCAAAAGATAGAATACGTTGTTGTAAAAATGTATAAGCCAATGGTAAAGTTATTATTATATACCCAATTGACAAAAGAATGGAATACGGTAAAGAAAAATCAATATTTAAACTTAAAAGTCCCATGGCCAAAAAAGCTGAAGAAATCCCCAAGGATGAAATAATAAAAACATTTGAAACTATCATATCTTTATGTGTTTTTATATTTCTTAAAATAATATACGTAAAAAATACAACTATAATACTTACAATAAGAGAAAGAAAAAATGTATTATAAAAAGATTTTAAAATAGGATAATATGAATTTAAGCTTTCAGAAAACAAATTCATAAAGCCTTTTAATGTAAATTTATTGTTTATAAAATCATAAAAACCAGATATCATTCCTGTTAAAACAATAGAATATTCATAAATTAAATAAAATAAAGAAATAATTAGAAAAATAATATTTGTTTTAAATCTATAATTCTCTTCAATTTCTAATTCATGAATTTTTGGAATAGATATGATATAATTTAGTAAAAGCAAAATAAAAAATTGAATTATAGCATAAGTTAAAGCTTTTGAGAAATCAAGAGAGCTTCTCAAAGTGGTAAAAATCGCCACTTCAAATGTTGAATATTTTATACCTCCAAGCGATAATACAATTGCAAAACTAACAAATGAATATGTAAATACAAGAAATGCTCCTTTTAAAATGGCCGGAAATATTAATGGAGAAATAATTTTTTTTAATATAACTATTGTATTTGCACCATCAATAATGGCATTCTCTATGTAATTTTTTGGAATAGATTTTAATGAATCTGAAATATATTTTACAAATATGGGAGAGTTATAAAATGAATGTGCCATTATAATAGCTGTTAATGAATATAAAACATTTATATGAAACATTTTATACAATATGCTATTTGAACCATATAACAATGAAAATGCTATTATGGTTGGAATTGCCGGAAAGAAAAAAGGAATAAAAAAAGAGTTTTCTAATAAATTGCTTAAATAATTTTTTTTATTTGCTACATAAATTGCTGGAAAAATAGAAATAATAAATGAAAATAATACGGATAAAGATGACTGTAATAATGTGAATTTAAGAATCCTGATGGTTCTATTTTTTACTAAAATGGAAAAAAAATTATTTAGATCAAAAAAGTTAATCAACAAAATTCCTATAGGAAATAACCATAAAAGTAAAAACAAAAAAATAAAAAAATATAATTTTTTCATATATTCCTCCTTGGGGGTGAGATTTTGAAAAGGACAATTTTGTTTATTTATTTCCTAATATTATCACTTTATATATCAGCCAATTTTATATGGTATCCATATTTAACAAATCAAGGCGACACGTATGCCACTATTAATTTTAAAACATTAGATAAAAATATTCAAGTAAAATTATATGAAAATAATGTTTTAATTCAAATACATAAAAACATACAAAACGGAATTGTTAATTTAAAAGTTAAAAATCTCAAGCCAAATACAAAATATGCATATGAAATTATAACAGATGATGACTATTATAAAGGAATATTTAAAACAAAAAACAAACAGGAAAAATCATTAAAATTTGTAGTATACGGTGATACAAGATATTATTATAAATATCATAGAATGATTATAGAAAAGATTATAAAGGAAAAACCGGAATTTGTAATTAACGTTGGAGATATGGTAGAAAATGGAAATGAAATGAAATACTGGAATAATTTTTTTTATACAATAAGAGGCTTAAATACTTTTTATTATCCTGTTTTAGGTAATCATGAAAAAAATTCGAAGATTTATTACGAAGCATTTGACTTACCAGAAGGTGGAGGGGATTATAATAAAAGATGGTATAGTTTTTCATATGGAAAATATCATTTTATTATCCTGGATTCAACTATACCAACAAAATCCCAAATTTTTAAAAGTCAAACAATATGGCTTAAAAAAGATCTTGAAAAAAATAAAAATAAAATAATATCAGTAATCTATCATTATCCTTTCTGGAATAATTCTATATATATATGGAGAAAACAGGAAAAAAAGCTTGAAGATACATGGAGACCTATATTTGAAAAATATAATGTTAAGTTAATATTTAACGGTCATGTTCATGGATATGAAAGATTTGAAAAAAATAATATAATCTATATAACAACTGGAGCCGGAGGCGCACCTTTTGATAAAGGAACAAAAAACAAATATGTTCCATATACAAAAAAAATAGTCTATGGTATTTTAGAGTACGTATTAGTAGAAGCATCAGATAAAGATATTAAAATAACTGTAAAAGCAGTAGGAGAATCAAAAAATTTTAGTATGAAAGACATAAAACCGGTGAATAAAATAATTGATTATGTAGAATTAAAATAAGATATATTGACATTTAACAAAGTTTGTTATATAATATGTATGGTTTGGGGTCGTGGCGCAGCTGGGAGCGCGCTACCATGGCACGGTAGAGGTCGTGGGTTCAAGTCCCATCGACTCCACCAGTATGGGGAATTAAAATTCCCCATTTTTTTATTTTTAAATATTTATGTTATAATTTTACGGAGGGGTAAAAATGAAAAAAAAAGTATTTGTATTTGATTTAGATGGTACTCTACTAAATGGTGAAGAAAAAATTACTATACCTACTATAGAAGCTATAAAGAATATACATGAAAAAGGTTATTTTATAATAATAGCAAGTGGCAGAATGTATAAATCCACAAAATTTATTATAAAAAAATATTTATCTTTTTTAAACAACATTCCTATAATCTCATACAACGGAGCATATGTTGTATCTCACACAGGTGAAATTGTTTTCGAATCCGATATTGAAGATAGCCTTGCAATAGAAATAATTAAGGAAATAAAAAAAGAGAATATACATGTACAAATATACTTAAATGATGAATTAATTTCAGATCAGGAAAATACAGAAATAAAAGGTTATGCAAAACATTCTGGAGTTAATTATAAAATAGTAAATGATTTAGAAGAGTATATAAAAAAAACTCATGGTCCAACAAAAATACTGGCCATATCAAAAGTTGAAAAATTAGATAAACTACAAAAAATGATGGTTTCTAAATATAGTAAGAATTTAAATATAGTAAGGTCATTTAATATATACCTTGATTTTTTGAGCAAAAATTCATCTAAAGGAGCAGCATTAAAGAAACTTTCCAAAATTTATGATTTTGATATATCAAAAGCTTATATTTTTGGTGATAGCGAAAATGATATATCTATGTTATCATTATCAAAAAACTCATATGCTATGGGTAATGCTTCTAATCATGTTAAAGATGCTGCAAATCATATTGCGCCATCAAATAATGAAGAAGGTGTTGCAATTGTTCTTAAAAAAATATTATCTGATACTCATAATCATTAGTATATACATAATCGCTTTTTCAACAAAAATTCCTGTATTTAAAAACGAAAGATTTATAGGATATATTAATACATCAATAAACGATTCAACAAATCCAGAAATAATTAATGGCTATTGGTTAAACTTAAAGGAAATAAATGAAGAGCTTGACTACTTTATACTTGGTTCATTAAACTCATATGATTTAATATATGAATTTAGCATTGAATTGGGAAGTTATCTTTTAGAAAAAGGCTATGATTTTATAATATTTGGTAATCTAAAAACATTAAAAAAAGATTCTAAAAATTTTTTGAATTATATAGCAAGCTCTCCTTATATAACTTCTCAGGTACTATATATAATGTTAAGGGGGTTTGAAACTGCAGGAATTTTCCCAATCGTTTACATAGATAAAGAAGTTAGTAAAGAGGTTAAAAATTCTCTTGAATTAAAATCTGGTAAAATAAATTATTTATCAGATTTTAATGCTGATAAATATATGTTTTATGATAAAATGGAAAAAAAGGTATATTTAAATAGAGAAATTATGCCGAAATTAACTTGGGAATTACCATCTAATAAAAACATGGAAAATACAATAAAAAAAATTTTTGAAAATTCAATAATCATAACTGGCTGGTTAGGAAATAATTATAAAACTTATTATAGAAAGTTACCAAAAAATAGCAAAGAAAAAAGCATAATTTATTTTTCAAAAAAAGTTGAAAAAAGAGTTAAAGACTTTCTAAATAAGAATATTGTTATATACTCTGCAAAAAAGAATTGGGATTGGTAATTGAGCGAATTCAATTTAGAGAGAGGCAATCCAGAAAACAAAGTAAAAAATAAACCAGAGGAAAGAAAAGGGGACAAAAAAGTAGAAAATAAATATGAAAAGTGAAATAAAGACAAAAACAATCAATGAGAAATACAAATGAGAGTATATGCTTAAATTAAGTATTGTGTAAAAATATGTATATATCAAAGAAAGAAATACAAATAATGGAAAAAACTAAAAAGAACTAAAAAACTTAGACGCTTTAATTTTAATAAATTTGGCAGACTTAAAAATATAAATAAA